>JAIYBI010000248.1 GCA_027488595.1 Opitutaceae bacterium
AATGTTGCTGCTCCTAAAGGTCGCGGGCAGTCTGGCGGCTCATCGTGGCACAACAGGAACCATGTCGCTCCCAGTTCTCAACCAAACCGGTCTGCTCCTCCGATGAAGGATAAATCCAACCCAAAAGGTTTTGCACCTAGGCAAACATTTGTGAACAAGGCGCGTTTCGACTCCCCCACCAAACCGCCGCCCGCGCCCATCCCGGGATTCACCGCCGTGAACAACATCATCCCGCGATGCCGCATCCCCAGCCACACGATGTATGCAATCACCGGCGGATACACCGCCCACATCGGCCAAAACTCCCAACGCACGAATCTCTGCCAGCGCGACCACAACAACCTCCGTCCGCGCCACGTCGCCAGCGCCCCGGCGACTCGCACCGCCAACCACCCCGTGCCCGCAGCCACCAGCACCACCGGAACCGCCCGGCTCCACGCCGCGAACCACCCGAACACCACTTCGCCCGCCCCCCACGCCGCCCCGACCAGCAGCGGCGTCCACAGCGCGCACGCCAGCGCGAACCAACCGACAAACTTCGCCCAAGGCGCGCGTAAAACCCCCGCCGCCACGAAGGTCGGCAATCTCGTTCCAGGCATAAACCGGCTCGCCAGCACCACCCGCGCCCCGCTGCGCGCGAACCACGCTTCCGCGCGCGCCAGCGCCGCCGCCGACACCCGTCCGCGCAGCGGCCAACGATCCAGCGCCGCCCGTCCGAGCCAGCGCCCCAGCACCACCAGCAACAAATCCCCGACAAAAATCCCGATGAAACACGCGGCCGTCGCTTCGCCAAACCCCAGCGCCCCCCGCGCCACCAACAACCCCGCCGCGATGCACGCGAGGTCCTCGCTCACCAGCGTAGCCAGCGCCAGCGCGACCAGCGCCCACGGTCCGCCCGCCTCCGCCGCCGCGAAAAACTGCTCCGCCCACGCGTTCATGCGCCTGCCCTCGGCAACGTCCACCGCCGCATTTCACCGACTTCCGGCCCCGCCCCGCCACGCGTCACCGGCACATATTCGAACACCGCCTCCGCCGCGCCGACCCTCACCCGGCAAACGCTGCGGGTATTGGCGTCCGGCCGGCACATCAGCACCGACTCCGCCCCGCGCGTGTTGTCATGGGAAAAATGATACGCCCGCCGCGCCGCCTCGTCCGCACTGTTCCCCGTCATGCGCTCGAACCCCGCCCGACGTGCCGCGATCACCTCCGCCGTGCGATAGGACGACGACGAGAAGAACTCCGGCACGTCAGCGCCGTTCTTTACTTCCAATCGCAGTCCATCCCAATTCCAACAGGCAGCCGCCCCGCCGGTTTCGAGCACGATCAGGGTGAACGCCGGTGTATGGCGCAGCTTATCGGGCGAGAGCATCGCTGCAACGCCTGCGATTGTCATTTCCCGCGCCGCCTCCACCACCACGTCGCCCCGACTGCGCGAGGGCACAGGCGGACGCCACGTCACGCCATAATCGTTCAACAGCGCCACCGTCAGGCCACGCTCGTTCACCGCCAGCCAGGTCCCGCCCCGCGCACCGTCCACGGGAGCGAGAAAGGCCGCGCCGCCTCCAGCGGACGGCCATAAGCGCGGCTCCAGCTCCGCTTCACGAGTGATGACTTCGTCGCGATTGAACCAGAGTTCATAACCGCAACCGTCGGTCTGCGCCCGCCAGGTCAGCGTGCACATCACCTCAGGCCGCCGCCACCGCCGCCTCGTTCTTGCGGCGCAGGTATCGAATCGTCGAAGGCGCCATGCCAAAATCCGCCGCCGGTTCGTGCCCGAGTAATCGGCACATTACCGCGACCAGTGCGTAGTGATGCACAGTGTGGCTGAGCATAAACTCCAACTCGCGCAGGAGCGACGAATCGCTCCAAATCGTTGGGCCGGATTCGACGTCGCCTTCTTCATCCGACGCCTCGGCACGAACCCGGAGAGCGATATCCCGATCCTCCAACGCCACTGCTTCCAGCCTGTGAATCAAACTGCGGACCAGCCCCTGTGCGTGGCCCACCTCGCGCTCCACCCGCGGATCACGCGCGCGGTGTTCGTAATCCACCTCGCCGAGCGAAAGGCCATCGAGCAGGCCGAGATAGTGGTCCGTAATGTGGCGGAGGTGCCCGCCCGGGGACGAATTGAAGCACGCCGGGACCCGGCTGGCATAGCGTTCACCGCCAAGCGCACCGAGTAGATCATCAGCTTGCTGCAGAAGGAGTATATTGGCACGAGCGGCGGCGGCGGTCATGGGCGGCATTAAGTTTACTGTTTGAGCTTTGGCCAGTTCGTATCTGCGCTCTTGATGAGGCCAGGGATATCCGCCTGCCACTTCTTTTGCACGTCGGCGCTGTAGTTCAGGTAGAGCTTACCATCCACGATCTTCCACGCACTTGGATCTATGCTCGCAGTGTAGCCCTGGCGCACCGCCCAGGCGCAATAGCCGCCATACTGCGGAGCAAATTTCTCCGGCGTTGCTTTAAATGCGTCGCGATTCGCCGCGCTCGCGAAACGCCACTTCGCGTCCTGCCAGACGAATTCAAACTCCTTCGAACCCTCCACCGGTTTGCTCGCCGTGAAGTACGCGACCGGGTCGTAACCCTTGATCGCCACTCCAAAGAGGGTGGTGTTGACCGGCTTCACGCCCGCCATCGCCATCGTTGCGAGAAAACACGCCGCTACTATCGCCATTATTTTTTTCATGTTCGTATCGAGTTAAGTTAGGATTGGGAAAATCAGAGTTTTGAGCCGATGACCGGCAATTCGCGCCGACGGCGCCAAAGCACGAAGGCCGCGCAAGCAGCCGTTACCACCGCGAGCGCAAAGAGCAGGCCGCCATCGTCCTGCACCACGATGCCCAACTTCGTGAGGTGAAAGAATATCGCGCCCGACATCACGCCAAGGGCCAGTCCCGCGCCCACCGCGACCATGCCGGGGATAAACAGGAGCACGCACGCGATGAGTTCCACCACGCCCGAGCCGTAACGTCCCCAAGGCTCCTGCCCCACGGTCGTGAAGATATAGACGGACTCCGCTGCGCCCGTGAATTTAAAGAAAAGCGTCTGGGCCAGGATGACCGCCGCGACAATCCGCGCCGCCCACTCCGCCACCCGTCCCGCTTTGCCACCCGTTGCCATAGATGTGTTGTTCATTTTCGTAATTAAGAGCGCCCGGCGGAAGATTTATTCCGCGCAAAACGATAAATTTAAAGCAGGGCCTTCAGTGCCGACCCGTCTCCGGTTCCGGCCAGCACGTAGACATGCTGTTCATCCGCCCATGCGAGAGTCGCCATACCACCTTGCGCGACCAACATTGGGCTGGTGCTGCGGGACGGGATGTCAAAGTCCTGCCGTTTTCCGACGTAGAAGTGATACTCGTGCTCTCCACGGATGAAACAGACCTCGAAAACTTCACGCCCTCCGACTTTGAGGGAGCGGCAACCGGAGTTTCGCACTTGGGCAAGGTCCATCGGCATGCCGGCCGCGAGTCGCGTGGAAGGATTCTGCAGCCAGGCGCCAAACGCGCCGACCGCATCCGCGATCGTCGGTTCGCCATGCGAACCCTGCATTTCGTGCAGCGCGGTCTGCGCCAGTGCCTCAAGCCCGGGAGTGCGGGGCACCGACCAAAACGTCAGCGCCGTTACCGCCGCCAACGTCACCGCCGCGGCGAGCCCCAGCCACTGGGCCTGCGCACCACGCCACCAGGCCTGCGTCGTGCGTTCAGGAGTGCTTGCGCGCCCCCCCGCCAGAATGGCGTCTCGCAACCCGGCGGGAGGCGTCACCGCCCGCAGTTTCGCGGCGACCTGTTGGTCAAAGGACTGCTCCCTCATCAGCCAGGCGCCGAGTTCAGGATCGCGCCGAGCTTGTTCGAGCGCCGCCGTCATTTGGGTATCAGCCGAGTCATCGCCTCCGGGGCGATAGGCCTGCAGCAGGAATTTAGCATCATGGTTTTTCATCTTCCGCCCTCCTTCTTTTTCAAATTGGGAAACGGCACCACGCCGTCCTTCTCGTTTTCCGCGCTGCCGTTCGCTGCTTTCGCCAGCGCCGCGCGCAACTGCGCTTTTCCGCGTGAGAGTCTCGACATCACCGTGCCCACCGGCACGTCCAGCAAACCGGCGATTTCAAGATACGAAAAATCCTCGAGGTAAAAAAGTGTCAGCGGCGCGCGGAAGGTCTCGTCCACTTCCTGCAAAGCCGTGACGACTTGCTGCGCATCCATCCGTCGGAGTTGGTCCACCGACTCCGCCGCCACGTCTTGCTCGCCAAGGGGGAGATCCTCGATGGACTGCACCCGCTGGTCGCGACGACGCCCGCGCAAGAACTCGCGGTAAAGGGTGGTGAACAACCAGGTTTTCGCCTTCGCCTGTTCACGAAGGGCGTGGCCCTTGGTCGCCCACACGTAGAACGTCTGCTGCACGAGGTCGCACGCGTCGGCCTCGCGCCGCGCCAGGCTGAGCGCGAAGCGGTAAAGCGCCGCATAGTGCGCATCCACGAGTTGAGTAAAAGTATCGTCAGCCATCGCAGGTAGGAGCACCAGGCTCGCACAATATTCCCAACTATTTTTATTCTAAGCGATCTTCCGGATTCGGGAGCTCCCTTTAGGCTTCCGCCGCCGCGACTCGCCCCCAAGCTAAGCGGTTCGATGCTGCGCCTCCTGCTCCCGCCCAATCTTCCCGCCGCCGCCTTGCGCGACGCCATTCCCTTAAAAATCGAATTCGATCCGGCGACCCCTCCCCCGCCCGCGCAGATACCCGCTCTCGCCGTCCTTTCCCGCCTTTGCGGCGGCGCATCCACCCCGCCGCCTTTCGTCCAGCTCACCCGCGCCCAGCTCCGCGAGCTCGTCGTCGCCTTCTCCGGCCAGCCCGTCTTCGCCGCCCTCGCCGAGCCGCAAAAAAACCTCCTCTGGCTCGGCCAGCGCCTGCGCGGCGTCAGCGAGCATCTCGCGCCCGCCACTCCGCTCGTCCCTGCACCGGTCGCGCCCGCCCCGCGCGAGGGTCCGCGTTCTCTCTCGATGCGCGCTCCCCGCATCGTCGCCCGCGATGAACCACTCACTCCGCTGAGCGTGGACGGCAGCGAGCACTACCTCGCCATCGCCCTGCCCTCGCGCGAACACCCGGCCTACAACTCCGCCCGCGAGCTGCTCTCCACCAACGGCTTCGCCCTCGACCCCTCCACCCGCAAGTGGTGGCTGCGCGACCGCCACAAGGTCCTCAACTTCCTCGCCACCCACACCGACGCTCTGCGCACCACCTACCACGCCGACTTCTCGCCTAACTTCGAGAAACACACCGCCTCCCTCGCCGCCGCCAAGGTC
>JAIYBI010000371.1 GCA_027488595.1 Opitutaceae bacterium
ACTCCGGCGGGCGACGTGCTCGCCCTCGACGCGAAGGTCTCCTTCGACTCCAACGCCCTCTACCGCCACCCCGAGATCGTTGCCCTCCGCGATCTCAACGAGGAAGACTCCAAGGAAATCGAAGCCTCCAAGTTCGACCTCGCCTACATCGCCCTCGACGGAAACATCGCCTGCCTCGTCAACGGCGCCGGCCTCGCCATGTCCACCATGGACATCATCAAACACTACGGCGGCAACCCCGCCAACTTCCTCGACGTCGGAGGCGGCGCCTCCAAGGAGAAGGTCGTCGCGGCCTTCAAAATCATCCTCGGCGATGCCAATGTGAAGGGCATCTTCGTTAACATTTTCGGCGGCATCATGGACTGCAACGTCATCGCCGAGGGCGTCGTCGAGGCGGTCAAAGAGGTTGGCCTCAAACTCCCTCTCGTCGTCCGTCTCGAGGGCAACAACGTCGCCAAGGGCAAAGCCACCCTCGCCAACTCCGGTCTCGCCCTCGTCAGCGGCGACACCATGGCCGACGCCGCCCAGAAGATTGTCAAACTCGTCGCTTAAGCGCCGCTCAGGAAATCCTAAATCCTAATAACTAAATCCTAAGTTTCATGAGCATTCTCATCACTCCCCAGACCAAGATCCTCGTCCAAGGCATCACCGGTGCCTTCGGCGCCAAACACGCCCAGCTCTCCCTCGATTACGGCACGCAACTCGTCGCCGGCGTCACCCCCGGCAAGGGCGGCCAGTTCTTCGAGCACGGCGCCCACAAGGTGCCGATTTTCAACTCCGTCCACGAAGCCGCCGCCGCCACCGGCGCGACCGTCTCCGTCATCTTCGTGCCGCCGCCCTTCGCGGGCGACGCGATCCTCGAGTGCGTGGACGCCGGCCTCGACCTCGCCGTCTGCATCACCGAGGGCATTCCGATCAAAGATATGATCCGCGTGAAGCGCGCCATCAGCGGCGCCAAGACCCGCCTCATCGGCCCCAACTGCCCCGGCCTCGTCACCCCCGGCACCGGCGAGGGCTCCAACGGCGGCTGCCGCATCGGCATCGCCCCCGGCTACATTCACAAGAAGGGCCACGTCGGCGTCGTCTCCCGTTCCGGCACCCTCACCTACGAGGCGGTTTTCCAGATCACGTCGAAGGGCCTCGGCCAGTCCACCTCAGTCGGCATCGGCGGCGACCCCGTCAACGGAACCAGCCACCTCGACGTCATCAAGCTCTTCAACGCCGACCCCGACACCAAAGGCATCATCCTCATCGGTGAAATCGGCGGCAACGCCGAGGTCGAGGCCGCCCGCTGGATCAAGGCCCACTGCACCAAGCCCGTCGCGGGTTTCATCGCCGGTGCGACTGCCCCCGCCGGTCGCCGCATGGGCCACGCCGGCGCCATCGTCGGCGGCCACGAGGATACTGCCGCCGCCAAGATCGCCGTCTTCCAGGAGTGCGGCATCGAGGTCGCCGCGACCCCCTCCGACATGGCCGACGCGCTCCTCCGCGCCGCCGCCAAAAAAGGCGTCAGCCTCGCCTAAGTCACGCCCGTCCCCGGGAACGCCGAGCTTCAGCTCGTCACTCTCACCCCCGCCCCCGGCCTCATCCGCCGGGGGCTTTTTATGAACTCCACCACGCCATCAGCACCCGCGCCCTCGGTCTGGCATCAGCGCCGCGACAACAATCTCGACGCCCTGCGCCTGATCCTCGCGCTCGGTGTGGTGGGCGGGCACGGCTGGGCCCTCGTTTATGGCAACGAGCATAGGGAACCTTTGAAGCACTGGTCGGGCGACCAGCTCAGCGCCGCCTCCCTGGCCTTGAACGGTTTCTTTTTCATAAGCGGCTGGCTCGTCATCCAAAGCTGGTTGCGCCAGCCCTCGCCCGTTGCATTCACCGTCAAACGCCTGCGCCGCATCTATCCCGGCTTTGTTTTCGTCACCCTGACATGTCTGGTGCTTTACAGCCCGCTCGCCGCCACCGCGTGGCCCGAGGCGTTCACCTTTCGTCAGCTCCACAAATCCGCCTATTACGCCCTCACGCTTTCACCCTTCAAGTTGCCGGGAGCATTTGCCACAAACCCATACCAGCAGGCATTCAACCTCCCGCTGTGGAGCATTCCTTACGAAATGCGTTTTTACGGCCTGCTCGCGGTCTTGGGCCTCGTCGGCGCGCTCGCCCGCCGGCGGATTTTACTGCTCCTCACCGCCGGGCTGCTCGCGTTGGCGACACTGCATTGCCTGCTGCATCCGGACTTCCCGCGCCTCACTCTTCTGCGCCCGCTAATCGGCGGCGAACCACTCAGTCTGCCGCGACTTGCGGGAGCTTTCATGCTGGGCGTGGTCGCCTACGCCTGCCGAACGAAAATCCGCCTCAACTTCACCGGCCTCGGTTTCGCGCTCGCCGCTCTGGTCGCTTCCCTGTGGATACCCGCGGGGCTCTTTCATCTCGGGGCAATCTCCCTCGGTTATCTCATTCTATGGTTCGGTTATTCCGAGCACGTAAACCTGCGCTGGCTGGCGCACCGTGGTGATTACTCCTACGGCACCTACCTCCATGCATGGCCGATCCAGCAATTGTTGATCAAGTTTGTCCCCGGACTCGGAGTGTTCGGACTGTTTTTACTCGCCGCCCCGCTCGCCTGGCTGGCCGGACTCGTAAGCTGGCACTTGGTCGAAAAACGCTGGCTCCGTCGCTGAGCGGCCCGCCTCACCGCCAGAGCTCGTCCACCGGCGCGGTGCCCGAAGGGTTTTCCAGCAAGGCCCACACACCCGCGACCGTCGGCGTGACCACGATCTGCTCATGGAGATTAGGTGACTTGAAATTCTCCGCCGTCATGCGTTCGAAAAATTTTAGCAGGTCGTCGTAGAACCCGTCCTGGTTCACGAGGATCAGCGGCTTCGAGTGCCGGTTCAGCGAGCGCGCCACAAGGATCTCCACCAGCTCCTCCAGCGTGCCGATTCCGCCGGGCAAGG
>JAIYBI010000325.1 GCA_027488595.1 Opitutaceae bacterium
TAACTCCCAGTAACTGTGCACGAGATCGTGAAAAGACTCCGGGGGTTTTACCTCCGTGAAGAGCACAGATTTGGCCGATCTTTCGATCCCGTCCTTGACTGGTGAATACATGGCTTTTTACTGACACTCAAAAGGTCAATCCTAGGGGGCGAGCCATTTTTGTTAAATTTTTAGGGGCTCATATGGTTCGTTAGAATATGCTCCCGACGGCACTTTGTTAATCATGAAAACTGAGTTGATGCGGTCCCGACCGATGAAGACGTTGCGCATGTTTTCGGAGAGGATGCGCCGGGGCCAACCGCCGCAAAAGGCGAAGGCGTTTTGATCGCAGCGAATCTGGGTGGCGAAGCTCATTGAGCGGGTGAACTCCGCGTAGAGGTTGTGCGAGTAGGCTCAGGGCACTTTGTGCCTTTCGTCCGCCCACGCCCGAAAGCACGTGGCCCAACAGCGTTTGATGGCAACTCCGGGCAATGACGGTGACAAGAACTCGCCTGAGGCAATAACGGCCATCTTAGGCGACCTGAATTCCGTTTCGCCTCCAAATCTTGAACATCGTCGTCAGATCAATACGTGAAGGTGATCTCTATTTCTTGATCCTGGGTCAACTCAAGCACGGCATCCCGAAATTTCGGGGGGCCCATGATCCCTTTCGCATCACGCGACGCAGCTACTCCTTCACGAGGGATACCGATCCAGTTTGTGTCTAAAAGCTGGTTGTCGTTCTCATCATGCACAGCCGAAACCGCATATGAACCCGGGGGCAAACCCAAGATTTCAATCCGAGGCACCAATCCATCTACGAGCGGAACAGAAAAACTTTTTAGTGCCGCCTCGGGCTTTACCGGAAAGCCTTTTTCAGAAGCAAAGACCCAGACTAAAATCTTACCTTTGAGGCTTCTTACACCCTTGAATGCTACGCCGAGCTTTACAGGTTCGATCGCCTCGGCGGGTGGATTCGTGTTAGTCGACGCATCGAGCCGTAGGAGGATCAGAGCGAGTCCGAGAAGAATCAGTGAATTTTTAATCATGATCATAGTGTTTGAGATGGAAATTGCGCCGTTAGCCACGTCGGTCGTCGCCGAGGTCCAATCGGATGAAAACTCATTGGGAGCGCCGTTAAAATGCGAAGCGCGAGGAGGGATACCGCTTTAAGGTCTCGGCCTTGCCCGACGGACTTTTCACTGACGACTTCCTTAGGCATTTCAAATGAAGTTATAGCGGTTTTTAAAGTAGGACTGGACCGCTGGGCCAACCGCGTAGGAGTGGTGTTTTCCTTAAGTGTGGTCTCTCATCAGCCTGCGGCGGGCTCACGGCTTTCCCGCCCCAACTTTTTAATAAATGCATTGTGGCTACGGCTCTATTTGAACTGCTCCAAAAGTTAGAAGCCGGCGGTCAGCGCTAAGCGGCCGTAGAACGGCGCCTCGTCTGACTCCACCTCGAGTCCGCGCTTGTGGTAGTCCCAACTCTGCTCTGCGACGACACCGAACTCCGCATCGAGCGACCAAGTTTCGTTTAGCGCGAAACCTGCGCCTGCGCCCACGCGGATCTGGCGATACTCGACCTTGCTGCCCCGCAGCGCCGCCGGCAGGGAGCGGCCAGAGACCTCGTAGGCGCCACCAGAGATCGACGCGCCTGCAAAGACGCTCGTGGAGCGATTAAAGGCATACTCCACGCCCGCGCGGGGAAGGCCGAGGTTAAGAATCCACTTTTCGTCGATCTGCCAGCGCAGGCCGGCGATGGGCATGGCGACTTCGTCGGCGAAGGGCACCCAGGCCAGGCCAGCGGAGAGCTGCACGCCGGGGGTCAGCGCATACTTGGCGAGGAAATACCCGGGCACGGTGAAGCCGTCGGAGAAACTCTCGCCGTCGTTGTAGGTGCCGGGCGCGACGAGCACGGTGAAGCTCCAACGCTCGTCGAGTTGGTAGCCTGTTACAAATTGCAGAGCGTTAGAGCGCAGCTCGTCGGGCACAAGGGCGCCGCCAGAAGCGTCGAACCAGAACCAGTCGAGGTTCACGCCGGCTTCGAAGGACCAAGCTTCCCCCGCCCCGGGCAAACCGGTGCGGGTGGTGACGCGCACCTGGTCGGCGGAGGCGGATCCGGCCGGGCCGGCGTTTTCTAGGTCGGACTCGACTACGTGGGAGTAAACTACTGTGAGCTCTGTGGCACCAGGTTTTAGCTGGGGCTGAGCCACAACGGCGAGGGGCGTAGCAAGGATCAGAGTGAGAGGGAACAAACGGTGGAATGCGATGGTATGGTGCATAGGAGGAAAAATCAGTTGGGAGAAAGGGTCAGGGCAACGAGGGTGCTATGAAGGAACGAAGGGACGCGAGATCGCGTAACTCAGCGCTTGGGATGGCGCGGAGCACCTCACCGCTTGAGTTGGTGAGAACGACGTAGGGACGGGAGGCGTCAATCAATCCGGTAGCGCGAAGCCACTCGGCTCGGTCCACATAAAGCGTGACCACGCGGGCCCGGGTCTCGCGGTCGCGGATGCCGGCGCGCATCCCCGTGTCTGTAAACCATCGTCCGGCCGAGCTCAGCCGCTCAATCACGGGAAACTCAATATACTTAAGATTTGAATACTCTTTTCCGAGTTCGGCGAGGAGGGGAAAGAGCCGATTAAGATCGGGCTGGTGTTCGCGATAGAAGGCCACGAGCACGAGCTGGGGTTCGCCGACGAGGTCGGCGGGAATGGTGAAGGCGTCGCCATTGAGCGTCTCCGCCGCGAGGGCTGGAAACACGCCTGGGCGCGCGGGCTCGGCGATTGCGTTGGGCCCGAGAAGGCCGAAGAGCGCGATCACCGCGAGGACGAGCGATTCGCGGGCGTTAAACGGAGGGTGGATTATGGATTCGGTTTTCATGACGGTAAATCGGACCGGCAGGGCGCGTTCAGCGTTCGATGAACACGTCGAGTCGCTGGCCGACGTAAAGCGGGAGGGGCGGCGGGCCGGTGAGTTCAAAGACCACAGGCAGCACGCGGGTGTCGATACGCTCGGCGGCGTCGCCCGCGAGATTGCGTTTGGGGACGAGGGCCGGTTCCACGCGCACAAAGACGAGCGCGACAGGACGGTCGGGAAAGCCCCGCGCAAAAGCCACGGCACCGGCGCCCGCGCGGATCAGCGGCGCGAACTGCTCGTCCACCTCGACGCGCACGCGCAGCCGTTCGAGGTCGCCGAGCAGGAGCGCTGGCGTTGCGGCGGCGGGTGCCACGTATTCGCCCGGGAGGACATCTACCCGGAGCACGACTCCGTCGGCGGGGGCGCGCACGGTGCGGCGCTCAAGGCGCGCTGCGCGCACGGCGACCTCGCGCTCGGCCACGATCAGGAAGGCGCGCGCCTCTCCGGCCTGGAGGGCGAGGCGCTCGGTGTCGGCGTCGGGCGCGGCCCCGCGCTCGTTCAGGGCCCGGCTGCGGGCGAGTTCGCCCTCGGTGCGGGAGAGCGTGGCTCTCGCGGCCTCCACGCGTGCGGTGGCGGCGGCGGCCTCGGCCGCGAGTTCGGCGGACTCGAGACGGAAAAGCGGCTCGCCCGCACGCACGGCCGCGCCGACGCGCGCCGTCACCTCGACGACCAGGCCGGCCTCGGGCGCGGCCACGGAGATGTTCTCGCCCCGTGCCTCGACCAATCCGTTGCCCGCGATCCGGTCGGCGTCGGGCGCGGCGACCGTAGCGCCGGCCGGCGCGCTTGCGGCGGGGTCGACGGAAGAGCGCAGCGTGTGCAATAAAAGTCCGATGCCGACGAAGCCGGCGAGGGCAAGATGGAGAGAAAGGCGGCGGAGGAAAAACATAGGTAAGGCGGTGGTGAAAAGGGTTCAGGGGGTGGCGCGAGCGAGGGCGTCGATTTCCTCGCGCGTGCCAAGCACGCGCTCGATGCGGCCGTCTTCCATGCAGGCGACGCGATCGGCGCAGTAGTAGGCGCGGGTGTCGTGGGTGACGACGACGAGGGCGCGGTCCGGGCGGCGCGCGACCTCGCGGAGGAGGGCGAGGATCTGGCGGCCGGACTCGCGGTCGAGAGCCGAGGTGGGCTCGTCGCAGAGCACGACGGCGGGCTCGTGCACCAGCGCGCGGGCGATTGCGACCCGTTGCTGCTGGCCACCGCTCAAGCGCGAGGCGCGGGTGGCGGCGTAGGCGAGGAGGCCGACCGACTCCAACGAGGCGCGGGCGCGACGCAGGGCCTCGGCGCGGCCGAGGCCGGCAAGCAGCAGGGGCACGGCGACGTTTTCGGCGGCGTCGAGCTGAGGGATGAGGTTGAA
>JAIYBI010000464.1 GCA_027488595.1 Opitutaceae bacterium
CCCTCGATGTCGCCTGTCGTGCCGCCGATTTCGGTGATCAAAACATCCACATCCTTCGCGGCGACGGTGATGCGTTCCTTGATCTCGTTGGTCACATGCGGGATGACCTGCACCGTCTTGCCGAGGTAGGCGCCGCGGCGCTCTTTCTGGATCACGCTCTCGTAAACCTGCCCGGAGCTCAGGCTGTTGATCCGTGAGAGTTTTCCGCTCGTGAAACGCTCGTAGTGACCGAGGTCCAGATCGGTCTCCGCGCCATCCTCCAGGACGTAAACCTCGCCGTGCTGATACGGGCTCATCGTGCCCGGATCCACGTTGAGGTAAGGATCGAATTTCTGGATCCGCACGGTCAGCCCGCGCATCTCCAACAGGGCGCCCAGCGCCGCTGCCGTGAGGCCTTTGCCCAACGAAGAAACCACCCCGCCAGTCACGAAAATATACTTCATCCCAACCGGATATGAACCGCACCAAAACCCTTACAAGAAAATCCCTGCCGCGATTGATTTTTGCCGCATGCACTTCCTTCTTCCCCCCTGACCCGAGCCCGCCCACGCTTCCCCCTCACTTCCCATGATGAACACCAAACCTCAGGTCCTCTGCTGGCTCATGTGCGACGGCGTCCACATAGACCCCGCCACCGGCAAACACACCCTTCTCGGCGTATTCTCCGCGATTCGCGGGCGCCAGTTCCCGCTCACCCACCCGTTCATGATCTGGTTTCTGACCCTCTCCGACGTCCCCGCCGGCAAGCACAAGATCCGCATCTCCCTCGGCCTCGACCACTCCTCGATGAATGTCCTCCTGGACCGCGAGTTCGACTCTCAAGGCCCCCTTCAGCGCATCAACCTGATCAACGATGTTCGCAACCTCACCTTCCCCGCCGTCGGCGACTATTCGATCGTCATCGAGGTAAACGAGGAGCCCTTGCTCGCCACCACCCTCACCGTCGCGAGCTAAGATCATCCCGTCTTTTCAAACCCCAACCCTCCCACCGCCCAGCATGTCCCATCCCGCCTCTTTCGATCTCATCGGTATCGGCTCCCCGATCATGGACCTGACCGCTCATGTCCCCGACTCCTTTCTCGCCACGGTCCGCGGGGAAAAGGGCGGGATGGTGCTGGTGGATGCGGCGGAGATGGATGCCATCATCGCCCGCCTGCCTGCACCTCCCGAGTTGGAGAACGGCGGCAGCGCCGCCAACGTCGCCCGAGCCGCCGCCCGCCTTGGCCTCCGCGTGACTTTTCTCGGCAAACTCGGCCACGACGAGACAGGTGCCACCTACCGCAACCAAGCCGCCGCCGCAGGCATCGAGACCACTCGCTACAAAACCGCCGCCCTCCCGAACGCCCGCTGCCTCGCCCTCATCACTCCCGACGCCGCCCGCACGATGCGCACCGACCTTGGTGCCGCCCTCACCTTGTCGCCGGAAGAGATCGCCGACGCAGACTTCGCCGGCGTCCGCCACGCCCACATCGAGGGCTACCTTGTCTTCAACCCCGCCCTCGCCGACCGCGTCCTCGCCGGCGCCCGAGCCTCGGGTGCCACCGTGTCCCTCGACTTTGCCTCGTTCGACGTCATCCGCCACACCCGCGACTGGCTCTTTACCCAGATTCGCAGCGGAGGCCTTCACGTTGTCTTCGCCAACGAGGACGAGATTCGCGCCTTGTATCCGGATTCCCCTGACGACTACCCCGCTTTGGCCAAACGCCTCGCCGCCGAATCCCCCGGCCTCGTAGCCGTGGTTAAGGTGGGCAAAGACGGCGCTTGGATCGCGCGGGGCACCGAGCTCCTTCGAGTAGAGCCAGTGCCCGCCGACCGTGTCCTCGACACAAACGGCGCGGGTGACAACTTCGCCGGCGGTTTCCTCCACGGCTTTCTGCACGGCTGGTCGCTTTCCGCCTGCGGAGCCCTCGCATCCGCGATCGGCAGCGAATGCGTGCGCCACAGCGGCCCCGCCATCCCGCCCGATCGCTGGCACGCTCTCCGCGCCACCGCCAAATCCCTCGCCCCGGCCACCTGAAATCACCCCGCGCGCCTCGCTTCACCCAGCCCCGGCCCGCGTCCCCGCGTCCGGGGCTTTTTTATACCCCGCCGCCAACCGAACCACTCCTCGCCACACATCTGTAACCATCCCCAGCTTGCGCCCGTCCGGCTCAGGTCTTCTCCTTAAACTCAATTTTCTCCCTCAACCTCTTTCCGCCGCGCCACCGCGCGGCCCACGCCATGTCCGCCGATCTTGCCGCCGTAGTCACCGCCATCGCAGTCCGCGCCCGCGCCGCCGCCCTCATCCTCGCGACCACCCCCACCGCGCAAAAGGACGCCGCCCTGCTCGCTCTCGCCCGCCTCCTCCCCGCCGCCGAGGCCACCCTCCTCGCCGCCAATGCCCTCGATCTCGCCGCCGCCCGCGCCGCCGGCCTGCCCGCCGCCCAGATTGATCGCCTCACTCTCACCCCCGCCCGCCTCGTCCACCTCGCCGAATCCGTCGCGCAGGTCGCCGCCCTCCCCGATCCCGTCGGCGAGCCCCTCGAGTCCACCACCCGCCCCAACGGCATCGTCATCCGCAAGGTCCGCGTCCCCCTCGGCGTCGTCGGCATCATCTACGAGGCCCGCCCCAACGTCACCATAGACTGCGCCGTGCTCTGCCTCAAATCCGGCAACGCCTCCATCCTGCGCGGCGGCAAAGAGATTTTCCACACCAACACCGCCCTCGCCGCCCTCGTCCAGCAGGCCCTCGCCGAGGCCGGCCTGCCCGCCGACGCCGTCCAACTCATCCCCACCACCGACCGCGCCGCGCTTAACCACCTGCTCA
>JAIYBI010000329.1 GCA_027488595.1 Opitutaceae bacterium
GTTCGATCTGGCGATCAGGGTCAGAGAGTTCCTCTACGGACTCCGCACAAAATACAAACTTACCGAGCGGAACCGTTTCGCCCTTCCCGGCCACGGTGAGCAAAACAAACGGCGTGTCGGGATGAACCGCCGGGAAAATCCTCTTGAAGTTTTCTAGTTGGAGGAGTGACGCGAGGCGCTTCGAGGAAACCAAATAAGCGAAGTAGGCGCTGGTGGTTTCTTGGGTGGCGATCCCGAAGGGGACGATGAATCCCGCGCGTCCCTTAGCTCCCAAAATATGAACATTAAGCTCGGAGAAAATGGCGAATGTGTTGATGCGTCCGCGTCCGCAAAGCGGGTAAGCGCCGCTGTTGCTTAGGAAGTGGCTGACGCCCTCGTGGGCTCGGCTGCTGGCAAGGAACTCGGCGTAAAGCGCGGGATCGTGGTCGGCGAGGGCGGCGATGAGTTGCTTACGATCCGCGCCTGTTTGCGCATTCGAGATGGCAGGCGCTCGGGTGGCGAAAAACTCCTTTTCCTTTAACTCGGTGTGCTCCCACGGCGGATTCCCGACGACGACATCGAAGCCGCCCGACCAGCCGGTCTCGGGGTTGTCGGGCGCTTCGTTGGCGGCGGGCAGGCGGAAGACGCCGGGGAAGCGGAGGTGCCAGTGGAAAAAGCGGTAACTGTGCTCGCGGTCGGCGTCGGGTAGATCGGGGGCGTTGCCGCCGAGTTTCTCGATGGCGCGGCGGAGGTCGGGATGAAGGGCGAACGGGGTGCGCTCCAGCTCGCGGAGCTGGCCGGTGTGGAGGCGGAGGGTGAACTCGTTGTTGCGCTTGGGCAGGACGAAAGCGGCGCACCATGCATCGTGCAGCAAGGTGGCATGGAGGTAGCCGGAGGAGACGACGGCCTGTTGCCAGGCCCGCTCCTTTTGGCGGACGGAGCCGATGGAATCGTCGTCGAGCGTCTCGATGGCGGCGAAGGCGGCGGGCAGGTTGCCGAGGCGTTCCCACGGCGCGGGCGTGGCGTTGGCGAGTCCAAGGAGGTCTTGGCCGGCGTCGCGCGCCTCGCGGTTGTCTTTCTTGAGCTGGGCACAGGCGGCCTCGTCGTCACCCGCGATGGTTTTGAACGCCTCGTCGGGCAGGCCGTCGCGGAGGAGGCGGGGCGTGCAGCCGATGAGGGAGTTGCCGCACTGGATGTGGCTTTCAAGGAAGTTGAGCGGGCGGCCGGGTTCAAGGGCTTCGAGCCAGAGGGAGACCTTGCACAGCTCGACAGAGAGCGGGTTGAGATCCACGCCAAAGAGGCAGCGCCCGACAACCTCATGCAAGGCGGAGCGCACGGCGTCGAGGGGCGGCTCGCGTTCGCCGGTATCGAGCGCGGCGAGGGCGCGGGCGATGCGGTGGGCGGCGGCGACGAGGAAGTGGCCGGAGCCGCAGGAGTCGTCCACGACCTTGAGGGCGAGCAAGGCATCACGGGGATTAGCGGAGGCGAGCGCCCGGTCGATGACGGGCTGGAGAGCGGTATCGAGCACCGAGGTGATCAGCTCGGTGGGGGTGTAGAAACTCCCGGTGAGCTTGCGGTCGTTGCCAGCCGCGCTGTCGAGCACGGGGCGCTCGGCGTCGAGACTGCCCTCAACGAAACGGAGTTCGAGGAGGGACTCGTAAACCGAGCCCAACTCCTCGGAGCCGAGGTGTTCGTAGTCCACGATGTGAGTGATGTTTTCCTCGTCGTCGCGGGCGAGGCCGAGGGCGCGGAGGGCGGAGTAAAGGTGCTCGTTGGCGAGTTGGGCGCGGTCGAGATCGGGGCAAGACGCGGTGCTGAAGAGAAAGCCACCGAGGGCGGGCAGACCAAGGGCGGGGCAACCGGTGTCGGAGTGGAGCAGGCCAAATAGAGTTTTGAGCTGTTCCCAGCCGTCGCCGTGAGCGGTGCCGCCGTAGCGGCGGGCGAGGCGACGCAGACGGGCGGTGGAGTAGGACGAGGCGAAGCGCTCGCGGGCGGCGAGTGTGGCGTCGGGCGAGAAGAGCGCTCCGCGATCCTCGGCGACGAAGAGGAAAATCAGCCGATAGATGAGGCGAAGGAGCTGGCGCTTAAACGCGTCGCGCGAGAGCGCGCCGGAGCGGAGGGCGTCGCGCAGCGAGGCGTTGGCGCGGTGGGATACGAAACCGGGAGCGAGGTGATTAAGGGCCTGGACGACGTTATTGCGCAGGCCGCGCTTGACGCTTTTGCCGGTCTTGAGGGCCTCGGCGCGCCACGATTCGATGATCCACGCGGCGGGAGTGGGTGGCGTCGTGGCGTCGGCCGGGCCGCCGCCGATGGCATCGAAGCGGGTGCGGTGGCAGACTAACCAAAGGAGGAAGAAGTCGGCGTAGCCGGATTGATCCTCGGCAGAGAAAATGGCCTCAAGGTCGAACTCGACGAAGGCTTGGCGGGTGAGCGCGGCGTTGTCGCGCAGGATGCGCAGGCGGAGTCCGTTTGAAAGGAGACCCCAGACGAAAGAGTCTTTGCGGTTGAGGTAGTCTTGGAGGAGGCCGTGGGGATTGACATCGGCCGCGCCGCGCACGCCACGGGTGCGTTTATCGAGGAGGATGCCGGCGCCAACGAGGTGGATGGGCAGATCTCCGGAGCGGTGGGAGATGGCGAATTTGTCGCGACCGACATCATCGGCGGGCACGCGTGGCAATGGCTGCGGGAATCCTAGTTCCTGGAAAAGTGGGCGCAGCCAGAGGTCGAGGGTATCGGCCTCGAAGCCCTGATCAGCGGGACGGGTGGCGAGTTTTTGGGCGAAACGTCGCCAGAGACCGGTGAGGCGGGCCCAGGAGCGAGAGGCGGCTTCGTTGAGCGTCTCGCCGGGGACGAGGCCGTAGTGGGCGGGCTTGATGCCCGGGAGACAGGAGTCGCGGGCACGGATGCGGGCGAGCAGATCGGCGGGGAGCAGGCCGCCTTCGGAGCGGATGAAAGAGGCGGAGGCTTTCATGCGGCGGGGGCGGCGGGGAGGAGGACGTAGAGCCCGAGGATGTCGGGATGTGGGAGCGGTTTGACCTCAAAAGACCAACCCTTGTCCTTGATAGCGGTGCGCACGCGGCGGTTGGCCTCGGCGAAGCCGACGGCGCGGGCGGCGATGAGCGGATCAAGCTGGGCGACGAGCGCGGGTAAGGCCTCGACGACGGTGCGGAGGCGTTCGCGGGCGAGTTCGGGCAATATGTTGCCAGCGGGCTGGGCGAGGAGGAGGCCGTCGAGCGCGGCGGCATCGAGCCACTCGGGTGCGGAGGGGCTGCCGGCGAAGGCGGCGGTAAAGCAATCCTCGGCGAGGGTTTCGTGGGTGGTATCCTTGCCCCGGCGGGTGAGCAGGCGGTAACGGGGGCGCAGAATGAGCACGGTGGTGCGGCGCTCGACGGCGCGGGTGATCATGGCCCCGGCGCGGGCGGCGATGGCGTCGAGCAGCGGATCGAGGGCGGTGTCCACCACATAGGCGGCGAGACCGGCGGGAATGGGGTGAGTGCGGGTGAGGAAACGGCAACCGCCGTCGCCTTCGGAAAAGGCGGGGTCGAAACTGTAGGTGAGCCCTTTGGTGGAGGCGGTCAGGCTCATGGCTTCGCGCACGGGAACGGGCACGGCGGCGAGATCGTAGCGGCCGGTGCGGCCATGGATGCCGCCGAGGCGAACGGCTCCGTAGCGGGCGAGCGAAGCTTCCAGAAAATCCTGCACGTCGAGGCGCGAACCGAGGGTGGCGCGCATGGCCTCCACCTCGCGGGCGACATCTTCGACCTTGATGGTGTTTTGAGCGAAGAGGCTGCGGGACTTTTTCTCGCGCTCGGAGGCGTTGACCCACTCGCGGGCGAGTTGGTCGCGCTCGGGGGCGATGACCGCCTCGAAACCGGGGAGCAAGGCGGTAGCGTCGGGCTTGTGGCCGCGAAGGATGAGGCCCTCCATGACGGCGTTGATGACCTGGTCGGTGTTGACCGGGATGGGCACGGAGATGCCGAGGGAGCGGCGGATGGCCTGGTGCTTGCGCAGGAGCACGTCGAGGACGATGCCGTCGATGCCGTTGTCGGCCCCGTAGTAAGTGATGACTTTGACCTGGGGACGGAGTTGGCCGAAGCGATCCACACGGCCCTCGCGTTGCTCGTGGCGGGTGGGATTCCAAGAAAGGTCGTAGTGGATGACGGCGTCGAAGCCGCGTTGAAGATTGA
>JAIYBI010000063.1 GCA_027488595.1 Opitutaceae bacterium
AACGAGCAGATCGTCGCCGAAGTTGCGAAGAACCCGAGCGGCATCGGCTACATCGGCCTCGCCTACATCCACGCGCCGGATATCCATGTCGTCTCGATCGAAGGTATGTCGCCGGCCAAGGAGAACGTGCTGAGTAAGAAGTATCCCTACGCCCGCCCGACCTTCTATTACACCAACGGCGAGCCCACCGGCGAGGCCGCGAAGTTCATCGAGTTCACCCATAGCGAGGCCGGCCAGAAGATAGTCGAGAAAGTAGGCTTCGTGCCCATCAAGTAAGCGTTGGTTCCAATTCGTAACTCAATTGTTTCCCGAGGCCCGCTTGACCCACCGTCCGGCGGGCCTCTTTCTTTGCGCCTTTACCATCCCGCCGTCTCCTCGTCCACCCGATCCTCCCGTTCCCGTTTCCGCCGCTTCCCATGCCGTCTGAAGTTCAGCCCGTCGCCTCCGACGCCATCCCGGCGAAGCCGTTCGATGTAAAAAAAGCGCGGACCCGTTTTTTTGGACTCACGTTTGACGAGTGCATACGCGTCTTTTTTGGCGGCAACGCCTTCGTGGCCGTCATCGTGCTCGCGCTGATTACGTTCTTCCTTTTCCGCGAGGGTTCGGCGTTTTTCGGCCAGAACCGCGACAGCCTGCGCGTTTATCGGCAAGCCGGCTTGGAGTATATTGATATCATCCGGCAGCAGGAGGAGGACCACACCGCGCTCACCCGTTATCTCT
Source organism: Opitutaceae bacterium (assembly GCA_027488595.1). Taxonomy (GTDB): domain Bacteria; phylum Verrucomicrobiota; class Verrucomicrobiia; order Opitutales; family Opitutaceae; genus IMCC26134_A. Next base: position 721 of record JAIYBI010000063.1, read on the forward strand.
TCGCCATCCGCATGAATGTCGTGTCCGCATTGCGCGATGAGCGCGGTGCGGTGATTCAGGCGGATTTGAAAGCGGCCCAAAGCGCGGTCGCTCAACTCGGCGGTGCGGCGGGTCAGGCCGTGTCCCTCGATTCGCCGGCTTTGGTTGCGGCCCGCGCCCGTCTCGCCGAGGTAAAAAAGGCCGATGCCCAACTCGGTGCTGCGATCAATCGCGAGCTCGCTGCCTTTGATGCGTTTTCCGAGCGCTATTCGGATACGGTTTTACCCGTGCGTGGTCTGGTTTCCGAGCTCGGTGAGGTCGCCACCGGCATCAAATCGCGTTACATCCAAAACGAGGATTTCAAGGTCGCTCGCGCGCAGTTCCTGCGCGCTGGCAAGCAGGCCGAAGCCGATGCGATCAAACTCCACGAGATTGATTTCAAAACCGAGACGGCGGCGATCACCGGCATCTTCCCTGCCTATCAGCAGATCAATGTGGAGTTCACCGCCGCGTTGACTGAGGCCGTCCGCGAACTTCCTGTTCTCCCCGTCGCCTCCCTTCAGCCACGCTTGGAACGTTTTAAGGTGCTCACGCAGGATTACGTGGCGATGTTTCCCGGCATCGAGTCGCGGCTCAAGGCATGGGATCCTCTGGCTCCGGTGTCATGGTCAAAATCGTTTAGCAGTTTCATCTTTGGGCGCCAGTGGCTGACCGCCAGCTTTTGGCAGGATTGGTATGGGGTGGTGCCTTTGTTCGTCGGTTCTCTCATGATCTCGCTCATCGCCCTCACCATTGCGGTGCCGCTCGGGGTATGCGCGGCGATCTACATCAACCAGGTCGCCAGTCCCCGGGAGCAAAAGCTGGTCAAACCCGCCATCGAGTTCATTTCCGCGATCCCCTCCGTCGTGCTGGGATTTTTCGGCATCGCGGTCCTCGGGCAAACCCTGCGGGCGCTTTCGCAGGTCGAGGCGCTCGGCTGGATACCGGGGTTCCCCTACGCCGAGCGGCTCAATGCACTCACCGCCGGCGTATTGCTTGCGCTGATCGCCGTGCCCACGATTTTCACGCTCGCCGAAGATGCTATCAACAACGTTCCGCGCGCCTTCAAAGAGGCCTCTTTCGCCCTCGGGGCGTCGCGCATGCAGACCATTGTCCGCATCGTCGTTCCGGCGGCGCTGTCCGGCATCGTGTCGGCGGTGCTGCTCGGCCTGGGCCGGGTGATGGGTGAGACGATGGTCGTGCTGCTCTGCGCGGGAAATCGGATCGCCATCCCGGATTTCACCGCCGGACTCGCGGTTGCGGTTCAGCCGGTGCACACGATGACGGGTATCATCGCGCAGGAAATGGGTGAGGTCGCCCGTGGCGGCATTCATTATCGGGCCCTTTTTGTGGTGGGGTTGGTGCTCTTTTTTATCGCCCTCCTCTTGAACTATCTGGCTCAAAAAATCGTGCGCAGATACCGCATCTCCGTCGGCTGATCACCATGAGCACGCCCGCCCATCCCTTCGTAAGCCGTCCGAGCGCCGGCCGCACCTTTGAGAAAGCCTCCTTCTGGGTATTCCGGATGGCGACCTACCTGATCCTGCTCGCGGGTCTGATGGTTTTTGGTGATATCATATTCAAGGGCTCTTCGACAGTTTTCGGCGCCTTTAAAACCACTGACCATTTTCCTTACTTCACGAATACGTTCCTCGCCGAGGCTCCTGAAACGCTTTACGTTTTTCAGGAGCAAGGGGTGAAGCGCGAGATGGGCGACACCGAGTATCGCGCTTTTCGCGAGTCCAGGATCTCTGCGGCGGCCGTAGCCGGAGCGCCCGCGCCCCAGTTTAAGGCCGAAAGCTATGTTTATTCCGCCGGCGGTATCTGGCCCTGCATCGTTGGCACCGTGCTGCTGGTGGTGGGCTCCATGTCCATCGCCCTTACCCTTGGCGTCGCCAGCGCGATCTTTCTGAGCGAGTATGCCAAGGAGGGGCCCTTCGTGCGCTTCGTGCGTCTCGCGATTCTCAATCTTGCGGGTGTGCCCTCCATTGTTTTCGGGCTCTTCGGCTTCGGCATGTTCGTGATTTTCTTCGACTGGAACGTCTCCCTGCTCGCGGGCTGGTTCACCCTCGCATTCATGGTGCTGCCGGTGGTGATCACCGCGTCGGAAGAGGCGCTGAAGGCGGTGCCGCAAGGCTTCCGCGAGGGCTCGCTCGCTCTCGGGGCCACCAAGTGGCAGACTATTCGCGGCAACGTGCTGCCTTACGCGCTTCCCGGCATTCTCACGTCGTCCATCCTAGGCATCGCCCGTGTCGCCGGCGAGACCGCGCCCATCATGTTCACCGCCGCCTATGTGGTGCGCGATAAGCTGCCTTGGGATGTTGAAAAGGTCTCCGACTTTTTCTTCCAAGGTGTCATGGCGTTGCCCTATCACATCTACGTTGTCTCCTCCAAGATCCCGCAGAATGAATACACTTCGCGGGTTCAATAGGGCACCGCCTTCGTCTTCCTTGGCATCGTTGCCCTGATCGCGCTTTCTTCCATCCTTCTGCGCAATAACCTGCGCGGACGCTACAAATGGTAACCTCCACCGCTTCCTCTCGCACCACTTCCTCCTCGCCCATGGAAACGCCCGCCGCCACCCCCGCCTCGCGCACCTTCAAGGTCACGTCCACTCCCTCCGAGGACGAGAGTGCAGACACCCTTATCGAGATTAAAGACTTCGATTTCTACTACGGCGCCAAACAGGCCCTTTTCGATATCAACCTGAAGCTGGACGACAAACGCGTCACTGCATTCATCGGCCCCTCCGGCTGCGGCAAATCCACTCTTCTGCGCTGCCTCAATCGCATGAACGACCTGATTGACGGCACCCATATCAAGCGCGGCGGCGTGAAAGTGCGCGGCGTGGATATCTACGGTCGCGACGTCGATTCGATAGAGCTGCGCAAGCGTGTAGGCATGGTGTTTCAGAAATCGAATCCCTTTCCGAAATCCATTTACGAAAACATTGTCTATGGCCTTCGCATTCAAGGGGTGAAGAGCAAGGCGCGGCTCGATGAGGTGGTTGAGAAATCCCTCCGTGGTGCCGCCCTCTGGGACGAGGTGAAAGACCGCCTCCATGAGAGTGGCC
>JAIYBI010000405.1 GCA_027488595.1 Opitutaceae bacterium
CTACCCCGCCGCCGCACCGGCGGCGCCTTCACCCACTCCGGCGACTCCCTAAAGTCCGTCACCCCCGCCCCCAACCTCAGGTCTCAAGTCTCAGCCCTCAGGTCTCTTTCAGCCCTTCCGCCCTTTCCATCCACCCACCATGCCCCTCATCGGCTTCTTCCTCGGCATCGGCCTCGCCGCCCTGCTCACCCTCCTCTTCGGCGTTTACACCATCGGCCCGACCCAGCGCGGCGTGCTTACCACCTTCGGCCGCGCCCAGCGCACCAACGGCAATACCGCCGACGACCCGCAGCTCGGCGCCCTCCTCACCGAGGAGGAAAAGCTCCGTTACAACTACCCCAACATCCGCGTCATCCCGCCCGGCGGCCCCTACTTCAAGTGGCCTTGGCAGGGCCTCTCCAAGGTGGACATGACTATCCAGACGATGGACATCACCTGGGACCCCGATGTCCGCCAGGACGCCATCGAGGCCGTCACCAAGGATAACCTCACCGTCCACATCTCCGGCCAGATCCGCTGGAAGCCCTGCGAGCGCAATCTCTACGCCTACCTCTTCGGCATCTCCCACCCCGCCGCCCACGTCGTCGGTTACTTCATCTCCGTCCTGCGCGACCGCATCGCCACCTTCCACGGCGAAGCCGCCGAGGGCGCGGTCGAGGGCGTATCCATAAACGACCTACGCCGGAACCTCACACTCATCAACAGTTTTATGGAAAACGCGTGCCGCAAGACCGCCGCCCGCTACGGCATAGACCTCGACGCCGCCCTCATCACCAACATCGATCCGCCCAGTGACGTGGACGAGGCCCTCGCCTCCATCAACACCACCCAGAACCAGGTCGCCGCCTCCATCAGCCAGGCCAAGGCCGACGCCGATCAGAAACTCAAGATGGCCGAGCAAGCCGTGCAAATCGCCGAGAACCGCGCCCAGGCCGAGGCCTCCCCGCTTCTCGAACTCGGCAAGACCCTCGCCGCCATGCACGCCGAAGGCGGCAAAGGCGCCCTCGACAGCTACCTCCGCAACGCGAGCCTCCCCCTCCGCGAAAAAGCCGCCCAAACCGTCCTCAAAATCTAAGCCGCCCTCCGCCGACGCCTCCGCCTGCCTCAGGTTTCAGGTCTCAGCCCTCAGGTCTCCCTCTCCCTCCGCCCCCCGCCATGCAATTCCTCATCGCCCTCTTCGCCGGCCTCATCTTCACCTTCATCGGCACCGCCATCCTCATTGGCCTGGGCCGCATGTTCCAACTCTGGCGCGTGCTGCCCGAGCGCACCGTCATCGTCTACACTTTCTTCGGCAAAGTCGTCGGCCAGGTCGAGGAGCCGGGCCTGTTTTTCCCCATCGTCCACTTCGGCCCCAAAGCCCTCCTCTTCCCGCTCTTCGGCAAGGCCTACACCGTCCGCACCCTCATTCACCAAGCCTATCTGCGCAACCAACTCGTCAACTCCGAGGAGGGCGCACCCATGGGCGTCGGCATCTGGTTCGAGATGTTCGTCAACAACCCCAAGGCCTTCCTCTTTCAAAACTCCGACCCCATCGGCTCCCTCAAAGCCAACGTCGCCACCGCCGTCGTCAAACAGCTCTCCAATCTCCGCCTCGAAATCCTCCTCGAAAACCGCGACGCCCTTTCCCGCAAGGTCCGCGAGGAGGTGTCCCCGACCTCCTCGCAATGGGGCTTTAATCTCGGCTCGACCTACATCCGCAAGGTCGCCTTCCGCGACAAGGGCATGATCGCCGAGATCCAGCGCAAGGTGGTCAACCGCCTCCGCCAGGTCACCGCCGCCATGCGTCAGGCCGGCGAGAACGAGGTCGCCATCATCCACTCCGAAGCCGACCGCAAAGCCGCCCAACGCCTCGGCCAGGCCCAGGCCGTCCGCCCCCAAATCGTCGGCCAGGCCCTCGCCGAAATCCAACGCGTGCCCGAAGTCGCCACCGCCCTCTTCACCTTGCTCGACATCCAAGCCACCCTCAAAAGCCCCGGCAAAATCATCCTCGCCTCCGGCGACACCACCGGCCTCCTGCTCAATAGCTGACCGACGACTTTTCGCCTCCGGATTTATCCGCGTCCATCAGCGCAATCCGCGGTTAAAATCTCCGCCCCGTTTTCCGTCTTGAGACCCCCGCCGCCCGCCTGCATACCGAGCAGGTCTCGGCTGTTCTTCCTATGAAAATTCCCTCCGAAGCCCCCCGACTTCCCACCGTCCCTTTTGTCGTCGCCGACATCGTCTTGCTCATCGTCGCCGCCCTCATCGGCTGGCAGGCCCCCGCCCCCCTCGGCATCGTCCCCCTCGCCGCCATTTCCTTCTGCGTCGGCCTCGCCGCCATCGCCGGCCTGCTCCCGCTCATCCTCAATTTCAACCGCGCCCAGGAAGAAGCCCTCCAAGATCGCGCCAACCAGATCGAGGCCCTCGCCCGCACCGTCTCTTCCACCGCCGACCAGGTCAGCATCGCCGCCGCCAACCTGCCCGCCACCGCCGCCACCATCGCCCAGCAACTCGAGGCCGCCAAATCCCTCCCGACCGTCCTTCAATCCCAACTCAAGGACGCCCACGCCCAGCTCGCCACCACCGCCGCCGCTGAAAACACCGCCCTGCGCGAAGAGGTCGCCACCCTCCGCCGCGAACTCGCAGCCTCCCGCGAAAACGACACCGCCCGCCTTTCCTCCGCCCTCGCCGGCATCACCCGCGCCACCGCCGAACTCGCCGCCTTCGAGGCCCTCGCCAAACAACACGCCGAGTCCCTCGCCCGCCTCCCCGCCCAAGCCGCCGAAGCCTCCCGCCTCACCACCGAGGCCCTCGAAAAAGCCACCTCAGCCGCCATCGCCCGCATCGAAGCCGCCGCCATTCAAAACCGCGCCGCCCTCGAAGCCGCCTCAGCCTCGGCCGTCGCCACCTTGACCACCGGGCTCGACGCCAGCGCCGCCACCCAACGCGCCGCGTTGAACGCCACTTTCGACACCGCCGCCGAGGCAGCCCGCGCATCACTCGCCCAATCTTTCGAGACCACCCTTCAAACCGCGACCACCTCCGCTCTCGCCCTCGCGTCCGTCACCGCGATCGCCACCACCGCCACCCCATTCGCGTCCTCCCCGCCCTTGTCCGCGCCTACACCGGTCGAGCCGGCAGTGCCTGCCCCCCCCCAGCCAGAGCCGACCCCTGAGCCCGTCGTTCTCGCCCCAGCTCCCGCACCCGAACCGGCATCAGCACCCGAGGCCGAGACCGTTCCCCAACCCGCAACTCCGGTCGAAGACGTGGCAGACGAGCCCGAGGCCGCCCCCGAGGCTCCATCCGACACCGACGCCGAGTCCTCCCCCGCCGCCCCCGCCGAGCCCGCCCTCTCCAGCGACGGCCTCACCCGCCTCATCGCCACCGCATATATTGGCATCGGCAACAAACTCTTCATCCGCGGCGACGGCCCCGGCCTCAGTCTCACCAAAGGCGTGCCCCTCCAGTTCGTCTCCATCGGTAAGTGGCGCTGGGAAAACCCCGAACTGCTCTTCCCCGCCCGTGTCCGCCTCTACAAAAACGACCAACTCGAGTGCACCGCCCTCGGCGAATTCACCCTGGAACCCGGCCACCACCACGAGGTCAACGCGACCTTCTAGCCCGGCCGCCCCCGGCGATTAGTTGCATTTACTCGGCGCAACACCCCGCCTGCTAGCCGCCACAACCGTCCCTCTTTCCCATCTCCCGCCTTGACGCCCGCTCCGTATTGGTTTCCTCCTACATCTTCTTCCTCGTGAATCTCATCTCCTCCCTCTCCGCCAAAGCTTCCGCCCACGTCGTATCCGTGGTCGTAGCTATTGTCGTATCCTCTACGGATACACCGCGAGAGGCCTGAGAAAGACCCAACTTTCCCCGCCCCCTCCGGTGTTAACCGGAGGGGGCTTTTTGTTTTAGGACAAAAAGCGAGCCTCCGAGAGACGCCGGTCGGGGTGGTTTAACAAAACCACCAACACACCACCGCCCATGAATACCGAGACCCTCCTCCCGCCGCTCGCCCTAGCGCTCGGCCGCCTTCGCCAACCGCGCCCCGCGGCTCCCCGCGCCTGGCCCTACGCCCCCCGCGCCGCGGCCACGCCGACCAACGACTTCCTAGTCGTCGCCCCCGCCGATGCCCTCCTCGGCGAAAACGGCACATTCAACCCGCAGCCAACCCCCGCCACCGCCATCCCCGGCGCCGAGGCCGCCCGCACTTACTGGTTCGACTTGTGAAAGCGCCGTCACTTCGCGCCAGAGTCCAATCTCGCGTCCGCCCTACTCCTCGATCTCGGCCTGATACCCGCCTCCGTAACCGGGGCGATAGATAGCCGCTCCGCCAAGCGCCGCCAGCGTGACGAAATGC
>JAIYBI010000132.1 GCA_027488595.1 Opitutaceae bacterium
CCATGGCTTGGGCTTGGGCGGTGTCGGCGTGGGAGCCGCACCAGGCGACGAGGAGCAGGCGGCGGAGCATGAGGAAGGTGGGGATCTCAGCGATTTCCTGTTTGGAGAGGCGGCGTTGGCGGGTGTAGGCGGAGAGCCAGGCTTCGATGTAGGCGGGGACGTCGGGGTGGGTCTCGATGAAGCTCAACGCGGCGGCGAGGTCGTAGATGAACCACGAGCGACCGCAGTCGTCGAAATCTATCACAGCGACGCGGTTTTCGTGGACGAGGAGGTTGGCGGCGCGGAGATCGGCGTGGATTAGGCCGAAGCGGGAGCGGGCGTAGCCAACGGCGTCAACGCGGCGACGAATCACAGGGAGGACGCGGGCGAGGTGGCGGCGGATGGCGGGTGTCATGCCGAGGCCGTTTTCCCAGCGGCCCCAGTGGCCGGCGGGGCCGACCATGGTGTCGAAATCCCAGCGTTCGCGGTGGACGGGGTGCGCGGGTTTCCAGCCAGCGGCGTGGCGGTGGAGTTGTGCGGTGACTTCGCCAAGAAGGGCGAATGAAGCGAGGCGGTTGGTGTCGTCAGGCTCGCGGCCCTCGACGAAGGTCATGAGCACGCAATGGCGCGGCTCGGGGACGGCGGGGTGCCAGACATGTTGGACGAGTTCGCCGTCGAGGCCGGGGAGCGGTTCGGCGGTGAGGATGGAGGTGTCGCGTTTGAGGGCGCGGACCCAGGAGAGCTCGGTGACGATGTAGTTGCGCGGGTGATACCCGGGACGGTTGATTCGGAGGACGCGCTGCGGCGCGGGAGCGGGCGGGGTGATGAGGTAGGTGGCGTTTTCGGAGTAGTTGAGGAGACGGATCGCCGAGGTGGCGGGCAGGCCGAAGAGCGGGAGGGAGTGAGTGGCGAGTTGTTCGACGCGGCGAAGCTGGTGTCGCGTGGGGAGCGCGGCGAAAGCGGACGGCGTGATGGGGTCGGCGGGCATCAGCAGCTAGTTGTTAGTGACTAGAAGCTAGAAGCTGGCGGCGGCGGCGGCGATGCCGGCGGCGGTGCGTTCAAGGATCTCGTCGCAATCGGCGGGGGTGAGGAGGAGGCCGGGTTTGAATTGCAGGACGCGTTGGTCGAGCTGGGAGAAAATCGCCCAAATGCCCTTGGCGTAGAGTTCGCGCATGACGATTTTTCCGCCTTGGGGGTGACCGTTGAATTCGAGGCCGAAGATGACGCCGCGCTGGCGGATGCCGGTGAAGAAGGGGTGGCGGGCGCGGATGGCGTCGAGGCCGGCGCGGAGTTTGGCGGCGACGGCGTCCACGTTGGCGATGGTCTCGGGGCGGAGGGTGATTTCGAGGGTCTTGAGCGCGGCGACGCAGCCGAGTTCGGAACCGCCGAAGGTGGAAATGTGGCCCCAGCCGTCTTCGTTGAGCCAGCCGCCGCCGGCGGCGTTGGTGATGACGGCACCGATGGGATAGAGGCCGCCGGAGAGGCCTTTGCTGGTGACGATGATGTCCGGCGTGACGCCATAGCCGGTGATGCCCCAGAGGTGGCCGGAGCCACAGCGCATGAGGCCGGTCTGGACTTCGTCGGCAACGTAGAGCGAACCGTATTTCTCGCAGAGGGCTTTGACGGCGGGCAGGTAGCCGTCGGCGGGCATGGGGAAACCGTAAGTCGCCGGGATAGTCTCCATGATGACGCAGGCGGCGTCGCCGGAAGCGAGGGCGGCCTCCATGGCGGCGAGGTCATTGAAGGGGACTTTTACGAACTCGTCGGGACGGCCGGCACTCATGAACTGGTCGGCGTAGCGTCCGTCGGCGGTGCCGAGGGCGAGGCCGGTGTGGCCGTGGTAGGCTTTTTCGATGGAGACGATCTTGCGGCGCTTGGTGCCGTAGCGCGCGCACTTGAGACCGATGTCAATGGCCTCACCTCCGCCGCTGGAGAGGACGGCGTAGCGCATGTTGGCGGGGGCGGTTTCGACGAGTTTTTTGGCGAGGGCGGCGCGGCCAATGGCGGGGAAATGGTGATTGCCCATGTCGAAGTGATCGAGGGCTTCTTTGAGCTCGGCGATGATCTCGGGGTTGCGATGACCGAGGTTATAGGTGCCGCCGTTGAGGTGGAGGTCTATGAGGCGGTGGCCGGACATGTCGTAGAGATGGTAGCCCTCGCGGCGGCCGATGACGAGGGGAGTGCCGCGGGCGGCCCAGGCGCGGACCTTGTCGGGGTTCCAGTATTTGGCGCTGTCGGCGAGGACGTCGGCTTTAGAGGCGGAGAGGAGGGAATCGAGAAGGGCGGACATGGGTATAGTTGCTAGAAGCTAGTTGCTAGGAGCTAGAGACTGAGCGCGAAGCGCTTGGAGGGTTTCGTCGGTCGTGAGGACCTGGCAGTAGATGTTGTTGATGATGGTGAGCTCGGCGCGGTGGAGCTCGTCGGTCGCGGCGGCGCAGGCGTCGTCTACGACGATCACGTTGAAACTTTCATCGGCGAGAGAGCGGACGGTGCTGGCGACGCACTGGTCGGTGAAGATACCGCAGACGACGACGTTGCGGATGCCGAGGTTGGCGAGGAGGAGACGGAGGTTGGTGCCGGTGAGGGCGCTGTCAGTGGTCTTGGTAAGGACGATCTCGTGCGGGAGCGGGGCGACTTGCGGGAGGATTTGAGAGTCGGCGCCGGTGTGGGGGAGCAGGAGGTTGTTAAAACCGGGGCGGGCGTGACTGAGGGAGCGGTCGCGGCCGTCGGCGGTGAGGCAGGCGATGCGGACGAAGAGGACTTCGCGGCGGGCGGCGCGAAAGTGCGCGAGGAGGCGTTGGGTGGAGGGCAGCACGGTGCCGGTCATACGTTCGCGGAAAGGTGCCCAGCGCTGCCACTCGGCAAGGTCGGCAGGCGTCGCCTGGGGCGGCGGCGCGGAAGGAAGATAGGCGACCTGAAGGTCAATCACAAGGAGCGCTGTGGTCGCGGGGTCGAGGACGATGGCGGGGAGATCATCCCCGTTCATCGTCTCGTAGTAGAAAGATCGATACGCGGTGCGCCAGGAGGACATGGGAGATCAGGCGGTGAGCGCGGCGGGCGACTCGGGGAGAATCTGGCCGCCGTCCACGGTGATTGTCTGGCCGGTGATGTAGCCGGCCTCGGCCGAGGCGAGGAAGGCGGCGGCGTGGCCGATGTCCTCGACGGTGCCGAGTTTGCCAAGGGGGATGCAGGCGGCGGTGGCGTTGATATAATCGGCGCCGAGGCCGACGAGGGCCTCGGTGAGGATGTTGCCGGGGAGGACGGCGTTGATGGTGATCTTATCGCGGGCGAACTCGATGGCGGCGGTGCGGAGAAACCCGAGCTGGGCGGCCTTGGTCGCCCCGTAGTGCGACCAGCCGGGAAACCCGGTGATCGGGCCGGTGATGGAGGACGTGAGCACGATGCGGGGAGCGGTGCTTTTTTTGAGGTGAGGGAGACACGCCTGAATGGAGAGGAACATGCTTTTCACGTTGGTCGCGAAGATGCCGTCCCAGGCCTCCTCGGTCATTTCGGCGAATTTGAGCGCAGGGAAAGTGCCGGCGTTGGCGCAGAGCACATCAATGCCGCCGTGGCGCGATACGGCAGTGGCGGCCATGTGCTCGACGCCGGCGCGAGTGGAGACGTCGGCCTGGCAGAAGGCGGCGATGCCACCGGCGGCACGCAGTTCGGCGACGGTGGCCTCGCCCTCGGAGGCGGTGCGGGCGACGACGAGGACCTTGGCACCGTGAGAGGCGAAGACGCGAGCGATGCCCTTGCCGATGCCTTTGCTGCCGCCGGTGACGATGACGGATTTGTTTTTGAGGGACGCGGACATGGGGAAGGAAATGACGAAGGTTATTCGGTGGCGGCGGTGAGGCGGCGGGCGCGGCGCTGGTTCCAGGCGACGACCGTGAAGAGCACGACGACCAGGATGACGGCACCCACGACGGAGATGACGCCGACGGCGGGCACGAGCGGTTGGTAGCCGGTGGTCATGCGCGCGTAGAGCCACTCGGGCAGGGAGCTATCGGCGCCGGTGGTGAAGAGCGAGAGAGCGAAGTTGCCCCACGAAAGCAGCACGGCAAAACAGGTGGCGGTTATCATGCCCGGGAGCAGCAGAGGCACGGTGATGCGGAGGAGGATTTGCAGGCGCGTGGCGCCCATGTCACGGGCGGCCTCTTCGAGGGAGTCGTCCTGGCCGTAGGCTTGGATCGAGATGATGAGGGTGGTGATCGGCGTAATCCAGACGGTGTGGGCGATGACGGCCGTCCACCAGGCGGGCGTGATGTGGAGGAAGCTGAACCACATGAGCAGGGCGAGCCCGAGCACGGACTGTGGAAAGAAAAGCGGGAAGAGCACGAGGCGCTGAAAAGTCTGACGTCCGCGCCAGCGGTAGCGGGCGTAGGCGAGCGCGGAGAAGAAGCCGATCACGACAGAAAAAAACGCGGTGAGCGCGGCGATCCGGAGACTGACGCCGATGAAGTCGGCGACCTGGGGGGACTGGAGGGCGTCGGCATACCACTTGGTGGTCATATCGGCCATCGGGTAGGGAAAAGAGAAAAAGCGCCGCTTGGAGAGCGAGGCGACGATGATACAGAGCAGCGGAAAGTAGAACACGAGTAGCACGAGGCCCGCGTAGAGGCTGAAGCCGGCTTTTTGAGTGCGCGTGACAATCATCGGAGGGCGTCGGTTTACTCGGAGCGTTTCTTTCCGAGGAGTTTTTCGAGGTCGAAGCGGCCGAGGGCGAAGAACACGACGACGGTGGTGAGAGCGATGAAGAGGGTCGAGAGAGCGGAGCCGAGCGGCCAGTTTTGCGCGTAGGTAAACTCTGACTCGATGTCGGACGCGATAGTGACAACCTTTTGGCCGCCGAGGATTTTCGCCTCGGAGATCGCGCCGACAGATAGCACGAAGACAAGCAGAGAGCCGATGAGCACGCCTGGCATGGAAAGCGGCAGGTCTATTTTTTTGAATACCTGCCAGCGACTGGCCCCGAGGTCGAAGGCAGCCTCGCGGACCTGGTCGGGCACCATCTTGAGGCCCAGCACGAGCGGGAAGAGCATGAAGGGCAGGTAAACGTAAACCATGCCGAGGATAATCACCGGAATATTGTAGAGCAGGGAATCGATCTGGACGTCGAAGACCTTAGCCAAGGTGCCGCCCACGACGCCGTTTTTCATGAAGCCGATCACCCAGCCGAAGAGGCGGATGTTTTCGGAGACAAAGAGCGAGGTTGCGATGGCGTAGGTGATAAAGGATGCGCCGCCGCGAAAAATTTTCGCCATGCCGAAGGCCAGCGGGTAGCAGATGACGAGCAGGGTGAGCACGGTGACGGTGGCCAGACCGATGGACCAGAGGATGGACTTGAAATAGGTCTGGTTAAAAATCGTCTCGTAGTTGGCGAAGGTCGGCATTTGCAGCAGCGCGAAGGTCTTGGCCGGCATGAAGCCGAACCAAACGACACAGAGCAGCGGCGCGACGAAGCCGAAGAGCATCAGCAGGAAAAACGGCAACGAGCAGACGGTGCCGAAAAAGGCCGGACTGAATTCGCGAGGCGGCTTCGGCGCGGGGACTGAGGGCGTGGCGCTCATGTCTCGAGGATCTGGCTGTCGGCGAGTTCCCAGCCGAGCACGGCTTCGGTGGCGGCGGTGCGTTCTTCGCGCAGGCGCTGGACGGTGAGCGTGCAATCCGAGGCGACCTCGACGTGATATTGGATGCGGGAGCCGAGGGAAAACTCGTTCAGAATTCGCACCGGCACGGAGTTGCCGGCGGACTCGCCGGCGCGCAGGAAACGCAAGGACTCGGGGCGGATGAGCAGCTTGCGGGCGGTGCCGGCGGCGAGGGGGGCGGGCAGGGTGAGCGGGATGACCTTGCGACCGGTATCCCAAGTGGCGGCGGTGCCGCCGAGACCGGTGATAGGGAGGAGGTTCACCTCGCCCATGAACTCGGCGACGAAGGCGTTGCGCGGAGCACCGTAAATTTCATCGGGCGTGCCGATCTGCTCGATGACCCCGGCGCGGAGAATGGCGACGCGATCGCTCATGACCATGGCCTCTTCGAGCGAGTGCGTGACGTAGCAGAAGGTTTTGCCAGTGCTGCGCTGGAGGTCCTTCAGCTCCTTTTGGAGCACCTTGCGCAGGCGGGCATCAATGGCGGAGAGGGGTTCATCGAAGAACAGGATCTCGGGGTCGTAGGCGAGGGCACGGGCGAGGGCGACGCGCTGGCGCTCGCCGCCGGAGCATTGGGAGACGTTCTTGTCGTAGTAGCGATGCGGATCGAGGTGGAGGAGTTTCAGGAGTTCCCATGCGCGGGTGCGGCACTCGCCGGAGGACTGGCCCCGGATGGAGAGGGGGAACTCAACGTTTTTCCCCACCGTCATGTGAGGGAAGAGCGCGAGGGACTGGAAAACCATGCAGGTGGGGCGCAGGTTCGGCGGCAGGTCGTTGATCACCTTGCCGCGCAGCCGGAGTTCACCCGTAGTGGGTTTCTCCATACCGACCAACATGCGCAGGAGGGTAGTCTTGCCGCTGCCGCTGGGCCCGACGAGGGTGAAAAACTCGCCCTCACGAACGGCGAAACTCACGTCGTTGACGGCGGTGAACTTGGCGAAGCGGTTGGTGATGGAAACGACTTCGAGGATGGGCGCGGCGGATTCGACCATGGGAGCGGGCGGTGAGATGCCGACGCGGCGGAGTGCCGCGTCGGCGGGTGCGGAATGCAGACTGGAAGTCTGCGCTACTTTTTGGCGCGGCGACGGGATCAGCCGCGGGAGCGCTTGGCCTCGTTGTAGATCGAGGTGAGCAGATCGTTGTCGGGGATGGTCTCGTAGTCGGCGCTGCGAGTCATGTCGGCCTCGAGGGTCTCCCACTGGAAGCAGTTGAGCTCCTCTTTCTTGAACTTGGCGAAAACGTCGGGCTGGGACATCTGGGATACCGGATTGTGCGAGGCGGCGGCCATGGCGACGGTGTGGCAGATGTCGGGCTGCTGGACGTATTCGAGGAAGTCCTCGGCGAGCGGGCTGACGTCGGGGTTGTTGACCACGGAGGTGACCTCGAACCACTGGAGGGAGCCCTTGCCGTTGACCGGACCGCGGAGCGGCGAAATGTGGTAAACCTCGTTAAAGCCCTCGGCGCGGGCAACGGAGCAGGTGTAGGTGCCGCCGCTGAAGATGGCGTCAATCTCGCCGTTGATCAGGGCCTGGTTGAGCTGGGCGGGATCGCCGCTAATCATCTTCGCGTTGGTAAAGAGCGTCTGGGCGGTCTTCTTGAAGGTCTCGACCTCCTCGGGGGTGTGCATCTTGTAAGGGGTGAAGCCGGAGGCGACGCACATGTGGAGAACGTTCCAGTTATCCCAGGCGAGCAGGCCGAACTTGTTCTTTAGTTTTGGATCGAGGAACATGGGCAGGCCCTCGTCCTCGGCGAGTTTGATCGAGATTTTTTTGGTGTTCACCACGAAGTTCATCGGACCGAAACGCTGCATCATACCAATGAGCTCTTTGCCGTCGGGGGAGAGGGCGAAGGGGTTGATGCCGGTGGTCTTGTTGTAGAACATGGGCATCATCTTCTCGATATAGGGGGTGAAGCGCTCCTTGCTAAGCGGCTTGATGAGTTTCTCGCCCCACATCTGCTGGCGGGCCCAGCACTGGTTGAGATTGATGAGGTCCCAGACCTTGAGTTCGCCGGCGCGAAGCTTGTTGATCATGCTCGGGTCGTCGGTGCCGGACTCGGCCTTAAGCTCGATGCCCTTGTGAAGTTTGCGGAACGGGTTGAGGACGTTGTCGGAGTTGTAACCCTCCCAGCAGAGGATGTTGAGCTCCTTGGCGCGTTTGGCCTCGGCGGCAAAGGCGGAGGAGGAGAGCAGAGGGGACAAGGCGAGACCAGCGGCGGTGCCACCGGCGATCTTCATGAAATCGCGGCGGTTTAGGTGTTGGGAGAAGTTCATGATGGTGATGTGGATTCGATCTCCATTTAGCAGGCATGATACCAGCTAGAGCACGGTGTCACCTATGTGACGCATAGATGCCGTCTATACTTAAGGATCCCGTGGAACTGCGACACCTGCGCTATTTTCGCGCAGTGGCGGAGGTGGGGAGTTTTTCGCGGGCGGCGGCCCTGATCGGGCTCAGGCAACCGACGCTTTCGCAGCAGATCCAGCAGTTGGAACGCGCGCTGGGGGTGACGCTGTTTTCGCGCACGCGGCGGATGTGCCGGCTGACGCCGGCGGGGGAAATGCTGATGCCTTACGCGCGGCGGGTTCTGGGCGAAATGTCGGATTTGCGGCGATCGCTCGACGATTTGAGCAGTCTGAGGCAGGGCTCGCTCACGGTGGCGGTGC
>JAIYBI010000549.1 GCA_027488595.1 Opitutaceae bacterium
CGCAGGGCGTGGGCCAGGCGGCGACCTCGGCGGTCGTTATGGGGCTGCTGCTTATAATCATTTTCGACGCGGTCTTTGCGGTGGTTTTCAATATTTTCGGCCTGTGAAAGACGCGACTACCACTGCCGACGAAAGGACGCCCGCCATCACGGCGGCCGGCCTCGAGTGCGGCTACGAAGGGAAGGTGCTGCTCAAGGGCCTCAACTTCGAGGTGAAGCGCGGGGAGGTTTTTTTCATCATCGGCGGTTCGGGTTGCGGCAAAAGCACGCTGCTGCGCCACCTGATCGGGCTGCGCGCGCCGACGGCGGGCTCGGTAGAGTTTTTCGGTGAGTGCTTCAATCTCGCCGGGCCGGACCGGCAGCGCGAGATGCTCAAACGCATCGGTGTGCTCTACCAAGGCGGCGCGCTGTGGAGTTCGCTGACGCTCTTGGAAAACGTGATGCTGCCGCTCGCCGAATACACGCCGCTCAGCCTGCCCGAGCGCGAGGAGCTGGCGGCCATGAAACTGGCGCAGGTCGGCCTCACCGGCTACGAGACCTACTTTCCTGACGAGATCAGCGGCGGCATGAAAAAACGCGCCGGTCTGGCCCGCGCTCTGGCGCTGGATCCGGCGATCGTGTTTTTTGATGAACCCTCGGCGGGGCTCGACCCGCTGACCTCGCGTAAACTCGACGAGCTCATCATCAATCTGCGCGACCTGCTGGGCATGACCTGCGTGGTCGTCTCGCACGAGTTGGCGTCCATCTTCGCCATCGCGGACCGCGTGATCATGCTCGATAAAAACGCCAAGGGCGTGATCGCGAGCGGCGACCCGCGCGAGCTGGTGAAGAACAGCCCGGACCCGCGGGTGCGCGAGTTCCTCGGGCGCGGCGAAGACGCGCGTCAAGTCCCCTCGACGCCGCCCGCCGCCGCTGCGATCGCCGCCTCTTCGCCCGCTCCGCAAAAGCCTTCCTCTTGAATCCGTCTCCACCTAACTCTCTCCATCTGTGAAAACCAAAGTCAGTCCCGCCGTCGTCGGTTTGTTTGTGCTCGGTGCGTTCATCGTCGGGCTGATCGCGCTGTTCTCCTTTGGCGGGGTTAACTTCTTTTCCAAGCCGGAGCGCTTCATCGTGTATTTCGACGAGTCCATCCACGGACTCGACCTCGGGTCGCCGGTGAAGTTGCGCGGCGTGCGCATCGGCAGGGTGGTGGATTTGAATGTGCGCGCCCTGCCCGCCGGCCAGCGCTCGGTGGTGGCGGTGGTGTGCGAGCTGAGCCGCAATGTGGTCGCCGACGGCCACGGCAAACCGGTGGATGTCTCGGATCGCAAAGAGCTGGAGCGCCTCATTCGCGAGGGCCTGCGCGCGCAGCTCGGCGTCATCGGCCTCGCTACCGGGTTGCTCTACGTCGAACTGGATTTCTACGACCCCGCGCAGTTTCCGGCCATGCCGCGCAGCGCGGTCGAGTCGAGTTATCTGGAGATGCCTGCGCTTGCCTCCAAGAGCGCCGAGTTTTTGCGGAGCATCGAGGAGATCCTGGCCGATCTGCGGCGGGCGGATATCCCGGGGCTGGCGATCGAGCTCAAAGGCCTCGTCCAGGATACGCGCCGTCAACTCAACGCGGCCGACATCGGAGCGCTTTCACGGGAGTTTACCGAGACGGCCAAGGCGGTGCGCGGCCTTGCGCAGGCGCCCGAGCTGAAGGTCATCCTGACCAACGCCGCGAGCGCCTCGGTGCGGATGGACCGCGTCCTCGCCGAACTCGAGAAGAGTGTCGGCCCCGGGGGCGAGCAGTTCAACCTGGTGCTGAAAGACGCGCGCGGCTCGCTGGCGGAGTTCACCGCCACGGCGGCGGTGTTCCGGCGCTTCGTCGTTTCACAGCAGACCCTCGGCGATGACGCCGCCAAGGCCCTCGCACGCATGGGCGAAGCGGCGGCGGCGATCGCGCGCCTGGCGGACTTTCTCGAACGCAATCCCAACGCGCTGCTGAGCGGGCGCGCGAAAGAGTGATTTTTTAAAAGCACGCCGTAAACGACCACGAAAACCATGACACCCATGACGAGCACGACTACTAAAACGAAACGAGTTGGCGGAGCCGGATTGCGTGCGTGCGCCGTCGCTCTCGCGGGTGTGTTTTTAATGGCAGGGTGCAGCATCCTGCCGAAACCGCAGGCCGACCCGACGCGTTATTACGTGTTGACCGGTCCGGCGCTCGCGGCGACGGCGGCGGCGATGCCCACCGGCACTCTCCGGGTGGGTCTGCAAACGGTGCGAATCGCGCCCTACCTCGACGGCAAGGCGATGATCGTGCGGCGCGGGGAAAACGAGATAGACTACCGTGATTTTGCGCGCTGGGCCGAGCCGCTGACCTCGGGGTTGGGGCGTATGCTGGCTGCGCAGTTGGTGGCCTCCGGCCAGGTCGGGCGGGTGTATCCGCACCCCTTTCCGCTGGATGTGGAGCGCGACGTGGATGTGGCGGTGTCGGTTCTGCGCTGCGAAGGCGTGGTCAAGGCCGATGGGACGGCGGTGGTGAGCTTTGTGTGTTCGGTGGAGGTGACCGATGCGCGTCCCGGTGGCTCGGTGCGGATGCGTCGGGTTTTCAGCGCTCCGGAGACGGTGTGGGAAGAGGGCGACTATGCCGCGCTGGCCCGCCAGTTGAGTGATGCGGTGGCGCAGCTCTCGGTCGAAGTGCTGGCCGCCTTGCCGGCGCGCTGAGGGGCCGCGACGCGGGGCGGTGCCGCTGAGACGAGTTACTTTTTCAACTGCGCCACGATCTCGGGATGGGCCGCGAGGTGGCTGGTCAGCCGTTCGAGTGCGTCGAGCGTTTCGC
The DNA here is from genome assembly GCA_027488595.1 of Opitutaceae bacterium. GTDB lineage: Bacteria > Verrucomicrobiota > Verrucomicrobiia > Opitutales > Opitutaceae > IMCC26134_A. Next base: position 2,809 of record JAIYBI010000549.1, read on the forward strand.
TGCTGATGTGATGCTCCATGCCCTCGACGTCGCGGAAAATCACATCCTCCGGCAGATCGAAGAAACGCAGGAGTTGGGTGAGCAACTCGTGCCGGTGGGCGATTCGCGCGGCGACGACCTCGCCGGCGCTGGTCAGGACCATGCCGCGGTATTTCTCGTATTTGACGAGGCCGTCGGCATCGAGCCGTTGGACCATGGTGGTGACGCTGGCCTGGGAGATCTTGAGCTCGGCGGCGATGTCCACCACCCGCGCGTAGCCCTTGGTTTTGATCAAGGCGGCAATGCGCTCGAGGTAATCCTCGGCGGCGGTTGAAGTCCGCGGGAGCAGATCCGATGGGGACGCGGCGGAGAGGACGGGCAACGGATCGCTCACGGCAGGAGTCGCGGCGATGCCGGCGCGGGGTGGGAGAGGCGGCGGCTTAACGGCCGGCGCGCTCTGCCTTGAGAATCTTTTCGCCCTTGGCGACGACGCGCAGCATCTGGATCGCCATCCAGAACACACCGGTCACGCAAAGGGTCGTGTAGGTGCTGAAGATGAGGATCATGGTCGTTTTTTCCGACATCACGTGGCTGCGCACGAAGTAGAAAATGAGCGCGAAGAACAGCGCGCAGAGCACGAAATCAACGGCGATTGCGGCAGTGTTGAAGCCAGCGGACTTGGACGGAGCGGACGGCGACGAGGACATGATGCACGCAACTCAGGCGGACGGAGGCGGGTTGTCGAACCGTTTTTTGCGATCATCCGTGGCGGGACTGATCCACCGGTGAGTCGCGCCGGTGCAATATGAGCGGGTTTGTGTATTAGGCGGAGCCGGAGAGGTTCATCAGCGCGGGTTTCATTTCACCCGGGTGCGGCGGATTGTGTTGCCGCATATTCTGTCAGCTGAGTAGATTTCCTCGGTTTAGCGCAAATACTGCCATGTCCTCCACTCTTGATCCCGCCAAACGCAGCCGCGAACTAGTTGACCAGCTCAAGCGCTCGCAGATCTACCGCGACTATGAGCAGGCCTTCCGGGATACCACCGGGCTGCCGATCAATCTGAGGCCCATTGAGGCGTTCGATCTTCCGCATCACAAGGACCCGAACGAAAACCCATTTTGCGCTCTGATGGCCAAGACCAATCAGAGTTGCTCGGCCTGTTTGCTGTTGCAGAAGCGGGTTGAGGAAGAGGCTCGGATGGAGCCGAAGACCTTGAAGTGCTTCGCCGGCCTGTGTGACTCGGCGGTGCCGATCCGGGTGGGCGAGAATCTCGTGGCGTTTTTGCAGACAGGCCAAGTGCTGCTCAGCAAGCCCGACTCCAAGACCTTCGCAGCCACGACCAAGCAGTTGTTGAAGTTTGGCACCGAGGTGGACCTGAAGAAACTCGAGGAAGCCTACTATCAGAGCCGGGTGCTGAACCGTCGCCAATACGAGTCCATCCTCCGGCTCCTGAGTATCTTTGCGCAGCATTTGTCGTCGTTAAGCAATGACCTGGCGGTGCGCGAGACGCACGCGGAGGCACCCAGCATCGTGCGTGCGAGGGCCTTTATAACCGAGCGCTACTCGGAGGACCTGGCTTTGGAACAGGTGGCGAAGGCGGTTAACATGAGCGCATTTTACTTCTGCAAAATGTTCAAAAAGTCCACCGGCATGACCTTCACTGATTACTTGGCGCGCGTGCGGGTGGAGAAGGTCAAAAACCTGCTGCTCAATCCGCACAAGCGCATCAGCGAGGCCGCATTCGAGGCGGGTTTCCAGTCCTTGTCGCAGTTTAACCGGGTTTTCCGCCGGATCGCGGGCGAGGCACCCACGGCGTATCGTGATCGCATCCACGCTGCGGTGGGTGCGGCCTGAGCCGGGGGACACCTAAGGCGGAAGCAATCCGGCGCGACGCGGGGCAGGCGAGGCCTTTGGTTCGGCGGGTATCGCCGTGATCGCGGCGACAAGGGGTGTCGGCGTCGAGGCTGGCGTGGCTGAAGCAAGGGGGATTGAAGCCGCGTGCGGGTGAGTGTGCGCCTCGCGTTGTTTGCACATGGCGCAGAAGGCTTCGACCTCGCGGAGTGCGACGCGCTGGATGGCGATGCGCAGGCGGCGCAGCACATCCTCGCGCTCAGGTGGCGGCAGGGCGACCCAACCGGTGGCGTCGGCAAAGAGCGTTTCCACAGCGGCGTTTTCCGCTGTGATGAAATAAGTGGTGAGCGGGTTCAGTCCGCACGGGCAGATCGGGTCGCGGTGGGGATTGCGGCTTCCGTGGGGCGCGCAGAGTTCGGCCTCCACGCGTTGCAGGGTCCAATCCATGAGGTGCACGAGGGCATCGGGCGTCGCCATCGCGGTCGAGGGCGGGAGCGAGCGCAGATGTTGTTCCCAGCGGACGCGCAAATCCGGGCGGCAGGCGCGGAAGAAGTGAATGATTTCGGCTGGTGGCATGAGAAAGACCTTAGCGAAAATGGAGTCCTGCGGCGCAGCATCGTTTGCCCGAGGCTGTGCATGATTTGGCTGCGTGAATCTTGTGTGCGACAAGATCTGCACAGCCCCCGCCAAGGCTCGCGCAGCGATCCTACGGGGAGATCGCTAGGGTGTGCGGGCCTAAACACTCCGCTTATGAATGTCATTCCAATCACTCTCGCGATCAGCCTCTGCCTGACGCTCACGTTCATCCTGTTTTTCTGGCGCGAGCAAATGCGCCACGGCTTTAGCAGTGCCGAGCGTGATTCGCTCATGCCTCTCGCGGAGGAGACTCCGGCCGCCGTATCCATGAGACCAGCACAGAGCGCCGCTCCAATCGTTCTTGAACTCAATGGGCGCATGCCCCGGCACCCGCGCGGGTCTTGCGGGCGCAAGCCGGGCCACACGCATGACGCCGCCCATCCTCCCTGTGAAGGTTGCGCCCACCGCGCCGCCCACGGGCGCGATCACGAGCACGCCTGAGCTTAGAGTAAACCCGATCCCTTTTCCCATCCTTCCATGTCCGCCCGCACCGTCACGATCGCCTACAACGACAAAATCGTCCGCCAGTTCCTCCTCGCCTGCGTCATTTGGGGCGCGGTGGGTATGCTGGTCGGCGTCCTCATTGCCACCCAGCTCAACTACTGGCGGGTCAACTTCAACCTGCCGTGGCTGACCTTCGGGCGTCTGCGTCCCCTGCATACCAACGCGGTCATTTTCGCCTTCGTCGGCAACATGATGTTCGCCGGTGTTTACTACTCCACCCAGCGTCTGGTGAAGGCGCGGCTGGCCAGCGATTTCCTGTCACAGGTCCACTTTTGGGGCTGGCAGCTCATCATCGTGGCGGCGGCGATCACCCTCCCGCTGGGCTTCTCGCGCGGCAAGGAATACGCCGAGCTTATCTGGCCGATCAACATCGGGGTCGCGGGCATCTGGGTCGTTTTTGGCATCAACTTTTTTTGGACGCTCGCCCGCCGCCATGAGCGCACGCTCTACGTCGCGATTTGGTTCTACATCGGCACGATTATCACCGTGGCGATGCTCTACATCGTCAATCACCTCAGTATCCCGACTTCGCTTACGCACTCGTATCCGATCTTCGCCGGCGTGCAGGATGGTCTCGTGCAATGGTGGTATGGGCACAACGCCGTGGCGTTCTTCCTCACCACGCCGATTCTCGGTATCATGTATTACTTCGTGCCGAAGGCGGCCGAACGTCCGGTCTACAGCTATCGCCTCTCGGTCATTCACTTTTGGTCCTTGGTGTTCGTCTATATCTGGGCCGGTCCTCACCATCTTTTGAATACGGCTCTCCCCGGCTGGTTGCAGACCTTGGGAATGACTTTTTCGCTGATGCTCTGGGCTCCTTCGTGGGGCGGCATGTTGAACGGTCTGCTCACCCTGCGCGGCGCGTGGCACAAGCTGCGCACCGACCCGGTGCTCAAGTTCTTCGCCGCCGCTGTCACCTTCTACGGCATGGCCACCTTCGAGGGGCCCTTGCTTTCGATCAAATCCGTCAACGCCCTCGGCCACTACACCGACTGGATCATCGGCCACGTCCACTCCGGCGCACTCGGCTGGAACGGCTTCATGGCCGCCGGCATGATTTACTGGCTGCTGCCCCGTCTCTGGAACAAGCCCCTTCACTCCGTCTCCCTCGCCAATACCCACTTCTGGGTCGGCACCGTCGGCATCCTCCTCTACGTCGCCGCCATGTGGACCTCGGGCATCACCCAGGGCCTCATGCTCAACGCCACCACCGAGGGAGGCACGCTGCTGGCCTATCCAAACTTCATTGAGACGCTCAACACTATCCGGCCCATGATGCTTTTCCGGGTGGTCGGCGGCGCCCTCTACCTCACCGGCTGGTTCATGCTTGCCTACAATGTCTATCGGACCGTCACGGGAGCCGCGCCGGTCGACGGCACCACCCAGGTTTTCGTCGAGGACGATTTGCCCCCCGGCGAGTCCGCCCGCATCGGTCTGCTCGCGGTCGCCTTCAGCCCCCCCGTCATGTTCTCCGTGCTCGGCACCCTGTTTGCCTGCATCTGGATGTTTGGCGGCGAGATTTTGCAGATGCTCGGTCTCTTCGGCACGATTCTCTGTGTGATCCTCGCTTGGATGCACTTTGATTCCAAGCGCCGCAATTGGGGCGATTGGTATGGCCGGTTGCTGGTCAGCGCCTTGCCCTTTTCGATTCTCACCTTCCTTGCCGCCGCCGTGGGCGGCATGATCCAGATCATCCCCACCGTGCTGATCAACCGCGCCGAAAACGTCGAGGACCGCCGCCAGATTCCCTACACTCCGCTCGAGCTCGCCGGTCGTGACATCTACGTGCGCGAAGGCTGCTACAACTGTCACTCGCAGATGATCCGCACCCTCGTGCCGGACGTGCTGCGCTACGGCGACTACTCCCGCCTCGGTGAGAGCATTTACGATCATCCCTACCAGTGGGGTTCACGCCGCATCGGCCCGGATCTGGCGCGAGTGGGCAACAAGTATCCAAATTCCTGGCACTACCGCCACATGGAGGACCCGCGCTCGATCTCGGCCGGCTCCAATATGCCCAACTACCCGTGGCTGCTTTCGGACACTTTGGACATCTCGACTCTCGCCAAAAAGCTCTCCGTCCAGCGCACGCTCGGCGTGCCCTACGCGCCGATGTCGGATGCCGAGGTTGCCGCCGCCGTGAGCGCCCAGGCCGCCACCATCGTCGCCGACCTCGCCCAGCCCGGCACCGACATCAAGGTGCAGCCCGATCGCGAGATCATCGCGATCATCGCCTACCTGCAAAAACTCGGAAAATACGAACGCGTTCTACGCGTCGCCGCCGCCAAGCCCTGAGGCGCACCGTCCGCATCTCTCAACCAAACTTCTCTTCACCTATGTTCCGCCGTCTCCTTCTCGAACACTGGATGAGCATCTTCACGCTCATCGCCTTCATCACCGCGCTCTCGATCTATTGCACGATCTCCTTCCGCGCCCTGCGCATGCCCAAGAGCCAGCGCGATCACCTCGCCAACCTGCCCTTGAACGACTGAGCACTCAACCACCTTTCTTCCTCCGCCATGTCCGACCACGCACCCAAGCCCCCGAAAGAACCCGGTGAAGATCCGGTCCGTCCCCACGTTTTCGACGGCATTCAGGAATACGACAAGAAACTGCCCAACTGGTGGCTGATCACTTTTTACGGCGCGATCATCTTCGCCGTCGTTTACTGGATGTCCGACCAGCATTTTTCCTCCAGCACCGCCGCCTCGCGCCTGGGTGATGACCTCGCCGTCATTGACGCCGCCAAACTCTCCTCCGGCTCCGCCCAGCTCGACGATGCGGCCCTCTGGAAGATGAGCCGCAATCCCGTCGTGGTGAAACAGGGCGAGGATATTTTCATGACCACCTGCGCAAGCTGCCACGGTAAAAACATGGAAGGCGGCATCGGCACGAAACTCTCCGATGAAGAGTGGATCCACGGCGGCAATCCGCTCGCCCTTGTAGGTGTGGTCACCAATGGTGTGCAGGCCAAGGGCATGCCGACCTGGGGTCCCGTGCTCGGCGCGAAGAAGACCTCCGCCGTGGTTGCCTACGTGCTCAGCAAACATCCCGCGCCCGCCGGCGTCGAGTGACATGGGGGCACCCATCCCATCGGCCAAAGCCCCTCGACCCGATCGCGATAGCGTCACCACCATCCGCGCGGACGGCTCGCGCTTCTTTCTGCATCCGGCCGATTCCCGCGGCCTCTGGATTGTGCTGCGTCGTGCCTCGGCCTGGGTGCTGATCGGCATTTACCTTCTGCTGCCGTGGATTCCTGTAAATGGCCACCCCGCCGTGTTTCTGGATATCGCGGAGCGGCGTTTTCATCTCTTTGGCGCCACGCTCGCGTTTCAAGACGCGTGGCTGCTCTTTTTTCTCATTACCGGACTGGGCTTCACGCTCTATTTCTTGACCGCGTTGCTCGGTCGCGTCTGGTGCGGCTGGGCCTGCCCGCAGACGGTCTTCCCTGAACACGTTTACCGTCGCATCGAGCGCATCATCGAGGGCGATGCCGTGGCCCGCCGCCGTCTTGATCTTGCGCCTTGGACGCCGGAGAAGGTGCTCAAGCGCGGTGTTAA
>JAIYBI010000388.1 GCA_027488595.1 Opitutaceae bacterium
CGCTCTAACCAACTGAGCTAAGGGTCCAGAATTGGGGGGAGCGGAGTAAGCACAGGCGGAATCGGCATCGGCAAGAAAAATTCTCGCAAATCTACACTTCGTTTTTTGTCCCGTATCGAGAAGCCGCTTGCGCCGCTCCATTCGCCGCGCTCACTCGCACCCAACGCCATGCTCCAGACCCTGCGCATCCGCAACCTTGCCCTCCTCGAAGAGGTCGCCCTCGAATTCGAAGCCGGATTTGCCGTTGTCACGGGCGAGACTGGCGCAGGCAAAAGCATCCTCCTCGGCGCCCTCGGTCTGCTCGCCGGCGAACGCGCCGATAAAACCATCATCCGCCAGGGCGCGGCATCCTGCGAGGTCGAGGCGGCCCTCTACTTCACCGATGCCCGCCGCATGGATTCCCTACTCGCCGAGCTGGAACTGCCTCCCTGCGAGGACGGCCTTCTGCTGCTCAAGCGCAGCCTCCCGCGCGAAAAAGCGCCGCGCATCACCATCAACGGCAGCCTCGCGACACTCGCATCCCTACAACGTCTCGGCGAACTCTGGATTGATTTCCACGGCCCCAGCGAACCCCGCCGCCTGCTCAAGGAATCCTGCCAGCTCGAGTTGCTCGACCTCTTCGCCCGCGCCGGAGACACCCTCGCGGCCTACCAAGCCGACTACCGCGTATGGCGCGAATCCATCGCCGAGCGCAACCGTCTCGCCAACGAAACCCACCTCGCCCCCGACCAGCTCGCCTTCATCGAAGCCCAGCTCGCAAAACTCGACGCCCTCGAGCTTACCGACGAAGCCATCGAGGCGCTCGAACGCGACCACCTCCGCCTCAGCCGCGCCCAGGAACTCTCCGAGCTCTGCGCCTCGCTCGAAAGCGGTCTCGCCGGCGATGACGGCCTCACCTCCCGCCTCGGCGGCGTGCTTCGCGAGGCGCGCCAACTCGAGCTACTCGACCCCGCCAGCCGATCCCTCGCCGAGCGCCTCCAGACCGCCAGCATCGAGCTTGATGATATCGCCCAGGAGGTCCGCACCCTGGGCGGTCAGCTCAACTTTGACCCCGAGCAGGCGGAGCATCTCGCCAGCCGCATGAGCACCTGGCTCGAGGTAAAACGCCGTCACGGCGGCGATGTGCGCGCGGTGGCCGAGGCCCGCGAAACCCTTCGCCGCCGGATCGAAGTCCAAGGCGACCTCGAGGGCGCGCTCGCCCGCCTCGACGGCACTATCGCCGCCGCCCGCAAGACTGCCGCCGCCTCAGCCCGCAGCCTGCGCACCTTGCGCGAGAAGGGTGCTCGCGAACTCGCCAAAATCGGTGCCAAGAGCATCGCCCAACTCGGTTTCAAGAAAGCCGAGTTCGATGTTCGCCTCGTCCCGCTCGCCGAACTCGGGCCGCAGGGCGACTGCGGGGTTGAGTTCATCTTTTCCCCCAACGTCGGCGAGCCCCCTCTCCCGCTCAGCCGCATCGCCTCCAGCGGTGAACTCGCCCGCGTGATGCTGGCGCTCAAGACCGTGCTGGCCGACCTCGATGGCGTGCCCGTGCTGGTGTTCGACGAAGTGGACGCCAACGTCGGCGGCGAGATCGGCCGCATCGTCGGCGAAAAGATGGCCGAGATCGCGCGGGGTCACCAAGTGCTCTGCGTGACCCACTTGCCCCAAGTCGCAGGCCTCGGCGACACCCACCTGCTCGTGGAGAAAGACCAATCCGGCGACCGTGCGATCGTCAAGATAAAGCCCATCCACGGTCAGCGCAAAGTCCGCGTGAGCGAACTCGCGCGCATGTTGGGCGACCGCACCGCCAAGAGCGCGCTGCAGCACGCGGAAGAACTGCTGAAAGCGTAAGTGATTCCGCGTTCCCCCTGGTCTGCGTTATCCCATCCTCCGCGGTTGGCGTGCACTTGTAATCCACTGGAGCGCTAAATTCACCAGGGCCACGCCATCCGTAGCCCTTGGGGCGAAGCGGGAAACAATACGCGGGCGGCCCTGCTACGCCAAGGCTTCGCAGGGCATCCTTCGCGGCTGGCGTGCAATTGGAATCCACTGGAACGCTCAATTCGCCAGGGCCACGCCATCCGTAGCCCACAGGGCGAAGGATGGCGGAGAGGGAGGGATTCGAACCCCCGGAACCTTTCGGTTCACCGCATTTCGAGTGCGGCGCGATCGACCACTCTGCCACCTCTCCGGATCACGAAGGGTCAAAGCTAGAAAGCGCCCCGCAAAACGGAAGCCGAAAGTTTACGCTCCACCGCTTTTCCACGCGCCACCCACCGGCCTCATGTATTCGAATCTTCACTACCCGAGAGTGCCCGCTGGTTCGCAGGCAGGTGCTGCGGCACGACCAGATAGTAGTTCATCAGCCACCAACTCCGCGATGAGCGGTAAAACAAGATCGGAAAGCCCACCGCGCCCACCCCGGCCAGAACTGAAGCCGTAAGACCGGAAAGCACACCGGCGAGGTAGCAAACCAGCACCGGCACCAGAAACCCGATGATCGTCACGCCGTAGTTGAGCGACATCGCGCCCAGGAAACTGCCTTCGTCACGCTCAAACTTCAGCCCGCAACCCGGGCACCCCGCTTGCAACGTGAAAGGTTTCCCCGGCGTGAAGAGGCTCTTCGCCCCGCAGTTGGGGCAGCGGTGCGTGAGACCACGCGCGACAATCTGGCCCCGGGTGACATTCATTTCCATGCGGACACGAAAAAGGCGCTTCCCCGCAAGGGAAAGCGCCTTTTGTGGCTGCGGGACGGGAAACCGTCTATGACGGGCCGAACCGCGATGCGCGATTAGGCGCCGAGTTGGTAGCGAACGAAGCGGCGGACAACGATGTTCTCGCCGGTCTTGGCGATCTTATCGGTGAGCAGCGCCTTGATGGACTTCTCGGGTTCTTTCACGAAGGGTTGATCGAGGAGGACGATGCCGGAGTAGTATTTCTCCAGTTTGCCCTCGATGATCTTCTGCGCGGCGGCGGGCGGCTTGCCCACGACCTGCGCGGCGGCGATCTCGGTCTCCTTCGCGATGTCGGCGGCGGACACTTCCTCGCGCGTGACGCAGATCGGGTTCGCGGCGGCGATGTGGAGGCACAGGTCCTTCACGAAGGCTTTGAACTCGTCGTTGCGGGCCACGAAGTCGGTCTCGCAGTTGACCTCGATGAGGACGCCCACTTTGCCACCGACGTGGATGTAGCTCTCAACCACGCCTTCCTTGGCGGTGCGCTCGGCGCGCTTGGCGGCGGAAGCGGCACCTTTCTTGCGGAGAATGGTGATTGCTTCCTCAACGTTGCCGTTGGTCTCGACCAAGGCGCGTTTGCAATCCATCAGACCCGCGCCGGTCTGGGCGCGGAGATCGTTAACGGCGGATGCGGTGATAGTGTTACTCATAGGTGAGAAGCAGGATTAGGCCTTGGGGGCTGCGATCTTTTTGCGGGTGGCGGGCTTCTTGGCGACAGGAGCCTCGACGACCGCACCTTCGAGGGCTGATTCGCCCTCAACGGCAGCAGGGGCGTCCACCACACCGGCGGCGGCGGCGACGGCTGCCGACACGGCCTTCAAATCTGCGGCGCGGTTGCTGCGGCGGCTGTCGCGCTGGGCGAGACCGGACTGCACGGCGGCGACGATGGTATCAACGATGATACGGATGGACTTCACCGCGTCGTCGTTACCCGGGATCGGGTGGGACATCTGGGTGGGATCGGAGTTGGTATCAACCAGACCGACGCAGGCGATGCCGGAGCGCTTGGCTTCGGCAACGGCGATTTCCTCGTGGTTGCCATCAATCACGAACATGACGGAGGGGTGCTCGGGCATCTCGAGGATGCCGGAGAAATTCTTGGTCATGCGGACCATCTCGCGCTTGATCGCGGCTTCTTCCTTGGAGGAGAGCTTGGCGAGTTCGCCGTTCTGCTCCTGCTGCTGGTATTTCTTAAACTTCGCGATGGATTTCTTGACGGTGGCGAAATTGGTGAGGGTGCCGCCGAGCCAGCGATCCACGCAGAAGGGCATGCCGGTGGCGGTGGCGGCCTCGCGCATGATCTCGCGGGCTTGTTCCTTGGTGCCGACGAAGAGCACGTTGCCGCCGGAAGCGACCTTGTCCTCGACAAAGGTGTAGGCTTTCTGGAGGAGCTCGTGGGTCTTGCCCAAGTCAATGATGGTGATGCCTTGACGATGGTCGAAGACGTAGGGTTTGGAGCGCGGGTTCCAGCGCTTGGTTTGGTGGCCGAAGTGGACGCCTGCATCGAGCAGGTCCTTGGGTGTGACGTTCATGGGATGTATGGATCTGTTTATCTTGGCGAGAGACAGGTCGGCCAATGGGCCGCCTTGCGATCGATTTGATAGGTTGGTTGATGTTTAACGTGAGTCTCCTTTCGTAGGAAAAGAGGGTCGAGCACACGGAACGGAAAAAGCGCTGGCAAGCGTGATTTGAAAAAATCTCAGACCGACACGTGGGACCACCCTTAAGACGCCCCGTTGACAGGCCGCCAGCCATCTTCCTAGCTCCCCGATCGCACCCATGGAAGCACCCACCTACACGTTAGAGTTCGAGAAACCGCTGCGCGACCTCAGCGCCCAACTCGAGCAACTGCGCAAGCAGTCCCTCGAAAACAACCTCGACGTCGCCAGCGAGATCGCCGCCATCGAGCGCAAGATCGCCGCAACCCAGCGCGAGATTTACTCTACCCTGACGCCTTGGCAAAAGGTCCAGATCGCCCGCCACCCGAAGCGACCCTACGCCCTCGATTACGTTAACCTCATTCTCACCGGCTTCCAGGAACTCCACGGCGACCGCCAGTTCAACGACGACCGCGCCCTCATCGGCGGCACCGCGTTCTTCAACGGCCAGTCCGTCATGGTCATCGCCCAGCAAAAGGGCCGCGACACCAAGGAGAAGATCGCCCGTAACTTCGGCATGCCCCAGCCCGAGGGCTACCGCAAGGCCCTCCGCCTCATGAAACTCGCCGAGAAGTTCGGCCTGCCCGTCTTCACCTTCATTGACACACCCGGCGCCTACCCTGGCCTCGGCTCCGAGGAACGCCATGTCTCCGAGGCCATCGCGGTCAACCTTCGCGAGATGACTCTCCTCCGCGTGCCAACCATCTCCATCGTTGTCGGCGAAGGCGGCTCCGGCGGCGCCCTCGGCATCGGCGTCACCGATCGCGTGCTGATCTTCGACAACAGCTACTACTCCGTAATCTCCCCGGAGGGCTGCGCCGCCATTCTCTGGAAGGACCCCGCCGCCGCCCCCAAGGCCGCCGAGGCCCTCAAGCTCAACGCCGACGTCCTCGAAAAACTCGGCGTCGTGGACGAGGTCATCCCCGAGCCCTTTGGCGGTGCCCACACCAACCCCGAGCAGGCGGCAGCAACCCTCAAATACGCCCTCCAAAAACACCTCAACGACCTGCGAGCCCTCAGCCCCACCAAGCTGCTCGACGCCCGCTACGAGCGCTACCGCCACCTCGGCGTTTACCAAGAGGACGGCACCGTCCACGCCTGAACCCCAACCCGTTAACCGGCCACCGAACGCCGCCCCTCCCCGGGCGGCGTTTTTGTTGCCCAAGACCCTTCCGATCCATGAGCGAAGCCGCGTCCACTCCTCCGCCCACATCTCCACATGGCGCTGCGCCTGCGCAAGCTCCCAACCGCCTTCGCGATCTCGCCAGCGGTCAGCGACCGCAGGAGCGCGCCTTCGCCCACGGAGTCGGCGCACTCGCCGACGCCGAATTGCTCGCCCTCATCTTGCGCAGCGGCACCCGGGGCCACGATGTCGTCACCCTCGCCAACCGTCTCCTCACCGAGGCCGGCTCACTCCACGCGCTTGCCCGCTGGGAGGATCGCGATTTCCGCCGACTCAAAGGCATCGGAAAGGTCAAAGCCCTCCAACTTTGCACCGTCATGGAGGTCACCCGCCGCGTGCTCACCGCCGAGCGCGACACCCCGCCCATCCTCGCCGAGCCCCACGATCTCTACGCCTACCTCCGACCCCGCGCCCTCGGCCTCGACGTTGAGAAGTGCTGGGTTCTCACCCTAAACAGCCGCAACCGCCTCCTGCGCTGCACCGAGCTCACCTCCGGCACTAGCGTGCAGACCCTCGTGCGCCCCGCCGAGGTGCTCCGCGAGGTCATCCGCGAGGGCGCTCAAGCCTTCGTTGTCGCCCACAACCACCCCACTGGCGACCCCTTCCCGAGCAGCTCCGATGCCCGCGTAACCCAAAATCTCCGCGCCGCCGCCGAGGCCGTGGGCTTGTGCCTGACCGATCACCTCATCCTCGGCGACCCGATGACCGACCCCTGTAAAGTCGGCTACTACAGCTTCCGCGCCGCCGGCCGGATGTAAGCGGCCAAAATCGTTCCACACTCCTCACCCGACCCGGCCAATCCGCGCGACCACGTCTGCCCGCAGTCGCTCGACCAAGTTCCGGGTGAAGCCCGCCAGATCGAGCACCGGCGCACGCAGAAGTGGCGTCAAATCCAGCGCCCAGGTAATACCCTCCGCGCGATCTGACGCGTGCGAGGTATTGAAGGTCGCATTGGCTGCCCGCCGCCCAAGCGTTGCGCGGTCGTAGCGTTTTCCCCCGCTGATCTGCGAATCGAAGACCTGGAGTAACTTCTCCGCCAATTCTGGATGCCGCCCCGAATCGAGCGCGACTTTGTCGGCATCCACCAGCCA
>JAIYBI010000423.1 GCA_027488595.1 Opitutaceae bacterium
CGGTACGTGCCCGCGCGCAGGAAGCCGAGCTGACGGCCACGCTCACCTCCGTTCATCAAGAAGGCGCGCGCGTTCTGGAAGTCGTCGCACTCCACCTCGTGCCCGAGGATGTTCTCCGCGGGCGTGGCGTCACCATCGGCCGCCACCCCGCCCACGAGACCCTCCTCCCGCTCTTCCCCTACCAACGCGAGGGCATGCTCCACCTCGCCTTCGGCGAACGCGCCCTCCTCGCCGACGAGATGGGCCTCGGCAAGACCGCCCAGGCCGTCGCCGCCTGCGCCCTTCTCCACCGCCTCGGCCACGCCCGCCGCGTGCTCCTCGTCACCCCCGCCTCGCTCAAGGGCGAGTGGGAGGAGCAGATCCGCCGCTTCACCACCCTGCCCCTCCGCCTCGTCTTCGGCTCCCAGGCCGCCCGCCTCCGCCTCTACGCCGAGCCGCACCCGCCGCTCTTCACCATCGTCAACTACGAGCAGGTCGTCACCGACTTCGCAGCCATCAACGAGCACCTCCGCCCCGACATCGTCGTGCTCGACGAGGCCCAGCGTATCAAGAATTGGGCTACAAAGACTGCCCTCGCCGTCAAACGCCTCCGCTCCCGCTACGCCTTCGTGCTCACCGGCACCCCCATCGAAAACCGCCTCGACGAGCTCCGCTCCATCGTGGACTACCTCGACCCCGCCCTCCTCGGCCCCCTCTTCCGCTTCAACCGCGACTACTACGTTTTTGACGAAAAAGGCCGCCCCTCCGGCTACAAAAACCTGGAACAACTCCGCGCCCGCGTCGCCCCGCTCATCCTCCGCCGCCGCAAGGCCGACGTCGAAACCGAGCTCCCCGACCGCACCGACCGCACCCGCTTCGTCGCCCTCACGCCCCGCCAGCGCGCCATCTACGCCGACTACCAGTCCGAGGTCGCCCGCCTCGCCACCCTCGCCGGCCGCCGCCCCCTCGCCCCGAAGGAGCAGGACCGCCTCATGATCCACCTCGCCATGATGCGCATGGTCTGCGCCACCCCCGCCATCATCAAAGGCCAGGACTGCACCGACTGCCCCAAGCTCCCCGAGATCGCCCGCCTCCTCGACGAAGCCCTCGCCGACCCCGACGTGAAAGTCATCATCTTCTCCGAGTGGGAAAAAATGCTCGCCCTCGTCCGCGCCCACGCCGTCGCCCACGGCATCGGCCACGCCTGGCACACCGGCTCCGTCCCCCAGACCAAGCGTCGCGCCGAGATCAACGCCTTCCGCGACGACCCCGCCTGCCGGCTCTTCCTCAGCACCGATTCCGGCGGCGTCGGCCTGAACCTCCAGCACGCCAGCGTCGTCATCAACTGCGACCTCCCCTGGAACCCGGCCAAGCTCGAACAACGCATCGCCCGCGCCTGGCGCAAAAACCAGTCCCGCCCCGTCACCGTCTTCAACCTCGTCGCCGAAGGCACCGTCGAGCAGGGCATCCTCAACAGCCTCGCCTGGAAACAAGACCTCGCCGACGGCGTGCTCGACGGCCGCGGTGACCTCACCGCGCTGAAACTCCGCAGCGGCCGCCACGCCCTCCTGCAACGCATCCACCAAGTCCTCGACCTCCCCGCCGCGCCCTCCGCCCCCGATCCCACTCCGGCAGCCGACCCAGCCCTCGCCTTCGCCACCGCCGCCCGCGCCCGCCTCGGCCCGCGTCTCGTCTCGTGCGACGAGACCCACTCCGCCCCCCCGCCCAAACGCGGACCCGGTTTCGTCCCGTTGCCCAAGCCCGCGAGCGACACCGTCCTGCTCGCCGTGGTAACGGGGTCCGCCGCCGACGCCCGCCCCCACCTCGAAGCCCTCCTCGCCGCGACCCCGTGGACGGGCCCCCGCCCGACCCTCCAAGTCATAGATCAACCGAGCTGGTCCGCCCTCGAACAACTCCGCGCCGCCGGCCTGCTCACCTTGTCCCCCCGCCCTACCCGCCAGCTCCTGCCCGGCTAATCGTTCTCATTCTCGTAATCGTTCTCGTTCTCGTTCTCGACCGAACCCGGCATCTCCAATGCCGCCGAACCCGAAAGCGAGCAATACCAACAGCCCGTGATAACCGGACTTTAGAAACCGGAGTTTTAACCGCAGATTGGCAGACTGTGGCTTCGCTCGAAACGCGGATAAACACCGGCTAATACCCCCGTTCGGGAAAACCCCAACTCCCAAGCCGCCAAATCCGAACTCGGAGGGCTACTAGCTGCGAGCGAGTGGTGTCTAGCTTCTAGTTCCCCCCCCTGCATTCGCCTCCGCCACTCGTCATTGGTCATTGGCGATTCCACCGCACCCGCACCATCGACTCGCCCCCTCGACCGTCACGCCGACCAACACGTCTCGGCACGACTCCGTATTCGGGATCGCGAAGCAGGAAGTTGCCAGAGCCGGGTAAACCATCACCATTCGCCGCATGAGCACCGTCGAACAAATCGAAGCCGATATCCGCCGCTTGCCACGTAAAGCTCGCCAGCAAGTTGCCGAGCGTCTAAACGCCCAACTTTGGCCGACCAGTTTCGCCCCCGAGGTCGAACAAGCCTGGGCCGACACCGTCAAAACCCGGCTGGACGATTTGGACAGTGGCCGTGTGCAAGGTGTTCTGGCCGCCGATGTCTTCGCTCGCGCCCGCCGCATCCTCGCCCGCCGGTGAAGAAACGCGCCGTCTTTCACCCCGACGCCGAGGCCGAGTTTCTGGCTGCCATCGCCTACTATGCCGGCAAAGCCGGCGGTCTTGGCGACCGGTTTTATCAAGAAATCCACCGGGTGGTCGCCGAGATCGAGGCTGATCCCCGGAGACACGGACCGTGGCGGCACGGCACACGCCGCCACCGAGCCCGCCGCTTTCCTTACGTGGTGATTTTCGCGGAGCGAATCAAGCATCTCCACATCGTCGCGGTCGCCCACGTGAAGCGCCATCCCGACTATTGGACCAAACGCCTGATGTAGCCCCGACCAGTGGTCGGGATAACTAACCTTGGAGTGTCCCGGGCGCACGCGGGACCCTCCAAAAACCCTGGAGATCGGATCGCTTATGACACAGCCGCCAACTCACGACCGTAAAGATCGCGGGTCCAATCCGATGGGATGAGGCCGTGGTTTGTGGAAGAATCAATCTTCTGCCTTCAAGCCAACGGGCGTCAGGTTGGGAGTAGTGGATCAGTCACTACAGCCGAAACACCCGCACCAGCCAGTCTACGATCACGCTCCTGCGCCAGCCGAACGAGGGGAAGAACGGTCGGAAAATCGCCACAGAAAGCGCAGTAACTCATAACATTGGATCGTTTTTGCGTCTTCTGAGCCTTTTGTGGCCAATTCCTCCGGATGTCCGGCCAGGTTGGTTTCAACCGACAAAGTAGACCTAGGCGCCGTCTTCAAATGAATCCGACGCTCTGCTTGCGCCCTGCGGAGGAGAGGGAAATCACGCGGGGCCGGCGTTGCCCTCGGCGGCTCGGGCCTCTGGCCCGCCTCCGCCTCGGTCGCCTTGGCCGAGCGTGACTTCCCGCTCAGGGAGCGTTGGATTGATTTGAAGACAGCGCCTAAAGAACCTGGCCGAAGCGCTCCAGCCGCGCCGCGACCCGTTCGCGGCCCAAGACGCGGAAGATCGCCGTAATGCTAGGCCCCGCGCCCAGTCCGGTCGTCGCCACTCGCGCCACCGCTTGATAATCGCCGAAGCCGAGTCCCTTCGACTCCGCCAGCGCCTTTAACCCCGCTTCGACGCTCGCGTCCGAGGTCAAATCGAGGCCCGGCAAAGCCACCAGGAGCTCGGCCAGGCGCGCCTTGGGGTCGCCTTTGCCCAGTGCCTTGGCCTTCGCTTTGTCGTCGGTCGGATACGTGTCGGACCAGAAATAAGCGGTGTAGGCCGGCAGCTCTTCCAGCCCTTTGATCTTCGGCTGGCTGAGCAACAACACCTCATCCACGTAAGGCGCCGGCGGCTCCGTCGTGAGGCCCGCCTTCGCGAAAACCTCGTGCTTTGCAAAGTAGCCCCGCGCCGCCGCGATGAAAAGCTCGGGCGGCAGCGCCAGGAGGTAGAGCATGTTCATGTGCGCCATTTTCTTGTCGTCGAAGCGGGCGTTGCTCTGGTTAACCCCGGGCAGGTCGAACTTCGCGACGATGTCGGCAACGGGCATTTTCTCGAGGTCGCCGCCCGGATTCCAACCGAGCAGGCTGATGTAGTTCACCACCGCCTCGGGCAGGTATCCACGCGTCTGATACTCCTCGATCAAGGCACCCTGGTCGCGCTTCGACATTTTGCCGGGGCCGTTTTGTTTCAGGATGAGCGGGATGTGCGCGAACTGCGGCGGCGTCACCTCGAAGGCCTGGAACAACGCGACGTGTTTGCTGGTGTTGGAGAGGTGATCCTCGCCGCGAATGACGTGGGTGATCCGCATGGCGATGTCGTCCACCACGTTCACGAAATGGAAAACCGGATTCCCGTCCGAGCGCACGATCACGAAGTCCTCGTCCTCCACGCGCTCGACACGACCGCGGATGGCGTCGTGTATCACCATCGGTGCGGTCTTCACTTTCGTCACGGTCTTCTGGCGATGCTCGTCGTAGATTTCATAGCGCTCACCCTCGAGGCGGAACCAGATCGCCCCGTCTTTTTCGTAGGTGCGACCAGCCGCCTTGAGTTTTTCGAGATACTCTTTGTAAACGGCTCCGCGCTCGCTCTGGCGGTAGGGGCCGAATGCGCCGCCGACACCCGGACCCTCGTCCCAGGTGAGGCCGAGCCACTTCATCGAGTCGTAGATGACGTTCAGAAACTCCTCTGAATTCCGCGCCGAATCGGTGTCCTCGATGCGCAGCACGAAGGTGCCGCCGGTGTGCCGGGCGTAGAGCCAGTTGAACAACGCCGTGCGGGCGCTGCCGATGTGGAAGAAGCCGGTGGGACTGGGGGCGAAACGAACGCGAACGGAACTCATGGGCGGGAAAGGAAGGTAAATCGATCACGCTGCCCGCCTAGCCCACCGCCGCGCAAGCCCCCAACGTCACGCCATTCCCCGCCGGGACTAAGGTCCCGCCGCCCGGGACCTTTGCCTGGGACCACAAGCACTTCCCTTTGGCGCCCAAAACCGGTTATGATCCCAGAATGTCCAC
>JAIYBI010000103.1 GCA_027488595.1 Opitutaceae bacterium
CCCTACGAGACCCTGCTGACCACTGATGAGCTTGCCGCTCGCTTAAGGGTAAGTCGCGACACGATTGAACAGATGGAAAAGTGCGGTCAGCTCCCAAAACCACTCACCAACAAGCGCAACCCAGGTCGCGGTCGCTGCATCAAACGCTGGGATCTTTGGAAAGTCGGTCGTTTCCTAGATGGCTCGGACAAGGACGTCTGTGGCCCGTAAATCTCAGGTTCATATCTATCGCCGGGGCGACAGCTGGCAGGTCTACTACGGAGGCTCAAACCCACGATACAGGAAAGACTGGCCTACGGAGACCGAGGCACTAAGGGACAAAGAGCTGTTGATGCGTCGCATCGCGGGCGTTGGCATCGAAAAGCAACAGATGCGGTCAGTTGAATCGGCCCTACACCGCTTGGGAACGACAGATCTTCCCGGCAGAGGAAAACCGCTGGAGTTTGTCGTCGAGTGGTTCCTGAAACATTACAAAGGAGAGGATACCAGCAAACCCCTCAGCGAGTATGCGGACCTCTACTTGGAACTCAAAAAATCCACGGTAGAGACCAAGACCCTGATCGGCCTCAATTCCTACATTCCTCCGTTCATTTCAGAATTCGGTCATCTCAAACCGGCAGAGGTGACCGCCAATGCTTTAGTGGCCTATTTGAATTCCAACACCTCGCGGCACTACCGGGACAAGGCACTTCGCCCGTTTTTCCATTGGCTCACAGGTCAAGCACCCAAAAAAGCGACCGGTTTGGCATGTCTGGAAAACCCTCCCCTCAAAATTGACCCCATGGATTTTGTGCCGCGTGAGAAATACAAGAAGAAGCACCCTACAGAGGCACTTACCTTGACCGAGGTTCTCAGAGTATTGGAAGAAGCTAAAAAAGAGACGCCAAGCGTTCTCGCTTGGATAATCTGGCTTCTTTTCACCGGCATGAGGCCCGATGCCGAAGCGCGTCCATTCTGGTCCTTGCCAGGACACGGTTGGCAAATGGTAGATTTGGAGCGGTGGCAAGTGCTAGTGACCGATGACCTAGAAAAAACAGGGGCAGTGAATCGTGACATCACCATGCAGCCGTGCCTGAGGGAATGGATTCCGTTCCTGCAAGCCAATCCGCCAGCCTATTCGCGGCGAGCGATACGCCGCATTTTCGATAAGGCCATACCCGCTAAAAGAGCACAGGACATCCTGCGCCATACCTTCATTTCGTTCGCCCTCAAAATCATGAAGGAATCGGACGTTTGCTACGAAGCTGCGACCAGCACCAAGATGATCAAAAAACATTACCGGCGGCAGGTGCCTCAATCGGAGGCAGACAAGTTCTGGTTGATCACCCCCGCCAGTATCGGTGTCATACCCCCACATATCCCCCACAAGAATCCGTAAATTATTGATAAACAGTCGTGTTATTCTGCCTGTCACGCAGAAGGTCGCGGGTTCGAGTCCCGTTCATCCCGCCATTCTCAAAAGTGGCCTATCCCTCAGGGGTAGGCCACTTTTGCTTATCATTCAATATTTTGTGCAACCCTGGTCGTGCGCAGCAGTGAGCAGCACTTTTGCGGTTTAGGCCCGTTTAGCGGAATTCGGAGCCACTGAAAAGCCACTGAAGATTAGCGAGCCATTGAGATTATGTGGGGCTCCTTAACCGTTCACCTTTGTGACGGTTGCCAAGGTCCCCATGCGTATTGAATCTTCCTTGGAATCCTAATCGAAGGGCACTTTCTCAGGTAGGCCGTTCATGCGGTCCGCCCGAGGCTCCTCAGGCACAGGGCAAACACCGCTTCACACTCACGCCGTCCACCCACGATCCCCCGATAAAAATCGCACGTGGAAAGGCAGGTATACCCGCCTCGTTGTTGTTCAACTGGCTAATCAGCATATCCAACGCGGCCTCACCGGTAAGGTCGTTGTGCTGGTCCATACCGGCCCAATCCGCACATCCGGGTCGGCGTTCGAGTTGAATCAGGCCCACGTCACGCGGCGCCAACACATCAATCTCCTCCAGCCATTCGCGCACCACCGTGTGGAGCGTAAAAATCGCATCCGGGCGGTGCCGCCGATACCACGCGTGAAACCGCGATGGATCGGCCCGCGCCTCCTCCACGTCATAAAATCCAGGCAACCTCTGCGCCGCCTGCAACTCCTGCTGCCCTGTCCAAAACCCCGCGCTAAATCGCCCTTCCACCAACCGGTCGATCGCTCCCTCCAACACCAGAGCCGGCCGCCGGTAACCCAAGCGCCGGGACTGCGCCATCGCCTCCAGCACCAGCGCATGGTGATCGACGCAGGCAAACGAAAGAGTGGGCTCATGCGTGCGCACGCCTGTCACGACGACGGCGTGATGTTGCCAGGTCACCGCAAACCGCGAGGGCAGGCGATTCTCTTTCATCATACCGATCACTATCACTCCGCGAATCCCCCGCGCTCGCAGCATCCGGTTCAACCTCTCTCCATAAAGCTCGGGATCATGCAGCCAAAACTCGTCCAGCGTGCACCCATGCACCGCCGCCCGCCTCCGACACCCGGAGACATACGCCGGAATCGTTGGATGACGCGTGAACGCCTTCCTATCCAGATTCGCGTTCAACAACGCAAATGTTCTCTGATAGCCCGCAGGATGCGCCTTGCGCAGCTCCGTCATCAGCTGCGCCACCACCGGATTCTTCGTATAACCAAGCTGCTTGGCGATCCTCTCGATCCGCTCCCTTGTCGTCACCGGAATCTGCGGATCATGCCGCAACGCCAGCGACACCGTGTTCTTCGACACCGCCGCTTTTTCAGCAATCAACGACATGGTCACGCGCGCCATTTCACATTACTGTCAAGTGACGAGGATATTTACCAGCCGTAACCTTTTCTAATGATAGCGGCATCATGTTCACCATCGGCATTGATTACGGAACCAACTCCGTCCGCGCGCTCGTCGTGCGCTGCAAAGACGGGGCGGAACTCGGCACCGGCGTCGTCAACTATCCAAGCGGACATCAGGGCGTCCTCCTCGATCCCAAGGACCATCATCTCGCGCGGCAGAACCCCGCCGACTACCTTTTGGGTCTCGAAAAATCCATCAAGCTCGCCCTCGCGCAGGCGAAGAAAACCAAGGGCTTCGATCCCCGCCTGGTGATCGGTCTCGGCGTGGACACCACCGGCTCCAGCCCGATCCCGGTGGACGCCACCAACACCCCGCTCGCCCTCCAAAAAAAGTGGGGCAAGAACCTCGCAGCCCACTGCTGGCTTTGGAAAGACCACACCTCGGTAAAAGAAGCCGCCGAGATTACCGCGCTCGCCGCGAGGATCCGCCCCCACTTCATCGCCAAATGCGGCAACACCTACTCATCCGAGTGGTTCTGGTCGAAGATTCTCCACTGCCGCCGCACCGCCCCCGCCGTCTTCAAAGCCGCCTACTCCTGGGTCGAACTCGCCGACTGGATACCCTCCGTGCTTGCCGGCGTAACCGACCCGAAGGCCGTCAAACGCGGCGTCTGCTGCGCCGGCCACAAGGCCCTCTACGCCGACGACTGGGGCGGTTTGCCCGACAAGGAATTCCTCGCCCAACTCGACCCCGCGCTCGCCGATCTGCGCGAGCGTCTGTATTCAAAAGCCTACGACGCCACCGAATCCGCCGGCACGCTCTGTGCCGGGTGGGCGAAGAAACTCGGCCTGCCCGCCGGTATCCCCATCGCCATCGGAGAAATGGACGTTCACTACGGCGCAATCGGCTCCGGCGTCACCGAAGGCACCCTCGTCAAGATAATCGGCACCTCCACCTGCGACTGCGGCGTGGTCTCCGCCGACAAAACCGTCGCCGACATCCCCGGCATCTGCGGCATCGTCAAGGGCGCGATCCTTCCCG
>JAIYBI010000392.1 GCA_027488595.1 Opitutaceae bacterium
ACTGGATCGCCCGCAGCCTGCGCGCCGATGTCTGGCTGCGTTGGTGGAACGGCGAGGCCGGCGGCCCCGGCGCGCGTTTCCTGCGCACCGTCCTGCTCGCCACCGGCCTCGCCAACAAAATCCAGCGCGCCGCGCCCTTCGCGCCGTGGAGCGCCCTGCGTTTCGATCGCATTTACTTTTGCAGCTCCGCCCTCCGTGAAATCACCGTCGGCAAGGGCTGGCCGGTCGCCCACGCCGCCGTCATCTACTGCGGCGTCGAGACCGCCCTCTACGCCACCCGCCCCGCGTCCGAGCGTTTTGATAAACTCCTCTACGTCGGCCGCCTCGACCCCGACAAGGACCCGCTCACCGCCATCCGCGCCCTCGGCCTGCTCCACGCCCAGGGCCGCCGCCACCTCACGCTCACACTCTACGGTCGCGGCCCCGACGACTATGTCGCCGACCTCAAAATCGAGGTCGCCAAACTCGGCCTCGCCGCCGCCGTCACCTTCGCCAGCGCGCCATCCACCGAGATGGTCAAAATCTACGCGCAACACGACGCCCTCGTGTTCACCAGCGCCTGGGAAGAACCCTTCGCGCTGACTCCGCTGGAAGGCATGGCCGCCGCGCTCCCCGTCGTCGGCACGCCGAGCGGCGGCAGCCGCGAACTTTTCCGCGACGGCGAAAACGGCCTCGTTTTCCCCGCCGGCGACGCCCCCGCCTGCGCCGCCGCGATAGCCCGCCTCGATTCCGACGCCGCCCTGCGCGAGCGCCTTGCCGCCACCGCCTTGCCGGAGGTCCGCGCCCGCTACGACCTCGCCGCCATCACCGCCGAAATCGAGTCCTACCTCGCCGAAACCATCCGCCTCCATGTCCGCCGCTGAATCCTGGCAAAAGCGCTACTGGCTCAACACCGCCACGAACTACCTGCGGGTCGTGCTCCGGCTCGGCGGGGGCATCATCCTTTTTCGCCTCACCTACCAATACCTCGAGCCCGCCACCTTCGGTTTCTACTCCCTGCTCTGGTCGCTCTTCGGCTTCACCGTGCTGCTCGATTTCGGCCTCGGCTTCACCGTTCAAAAGGCCATCGCGACCGCCTCCGCCCACGGCCGCTACGAGGAGGCCAGTCGTTTCGTCGCCACCGTGTTCTGGAGCTTCGTCGCCGCCGGCGCGCTCTTGTTCGTCGTCGCGCTCGCTTCGCGCGGGCTCTTCCTCGACGCCGTCAAGGTCCCGCCCGAGCACCGCGCCGACTTCGGTCGCGCCTACCTGGTGTTTTTCATCTTCCTCTCCGCCGGCCTGCCCGCCGGGCTCTTCCCCGAGATGCTGCGCGGTCTCCAGCGCATTGACCTCGTCAACTGGCTGCTCATCGGCGGCCTCACGTTCAACCTCGCCTTCCTCGCCACCGCCCTGCTCTCCGGCTGGCCCTTCCCGCTCATCATGCTCGTGAGCGTCGCCACCGCCGTCCTGCCCAACGCCGCCGCCGCCTTGCTCGTCTTCCGCCGCGCCCCCGGTCTTAGCCTCGCCCCGGCAAATTTCCACTTTGGCAGCATCAAAGGTGTGCTCGGTTTCTCCCTCGTCGCCTACACGATCACCTTCACCAACTTGATCATGTCGCGCACCGATCAGGCCGTGATCTCGGTGTCCATCGGCATCGCCTTCGTCGCACTCTACCAGGCCGGCTACAAGGCCGCCGAGATGTTCAACTTATTCTCCGTCCAACTCCAGGACGCACTCACGCCCGCCGCCGCCCAGCTCCACGCCAAGGGCGACCGCCCCGGCCTGCTCTCCCTCCTCGGTGCCAGCACGCGCATGACCACCGCCCTCGTCATCCCGCTCGCCTTGCTTTGCGCCGCCTACCTTGAGCCGCTCGTGCGCCTGCTCACCGGACTCAAAACCGTCGAGCCGTCCATCCTCCACACCGGCTGGCTGCTCATCGCCGCCACGCTTAGTTCGCTCCTGACCAGCAGTTGCTCGAAACGCATCCTCATGATGTGCGGCTGGGAAAAACCCCTGCTCCGCGCCAGCGTCGCCGACGCCATCGCCAATCTCGTGCTCAGTCTCGTCCTCGTCCGCGTCATGGGCGTCGCCGGCGTCGCCCTCGGCACGCTCATCCCGACTTTCCTTGTCGGGATTTTCTGGATACTTCCGCTCACCGCGCGCTTCACCGAACGCCCGCTTGGCAACTTCCTGCGCGAGGCCTACCTTCCGGGCATGCTCGCCGCCCTGCCCGCCGCCGCCGTCCTCGGCCTCCTGCTTTGGCTTGCCCCCGTGCCCGCCGGAGCCGGCCTGCCCGATCTGGCCTGGCGCGGCGCCCTCGTAGGCGCCGCCACTCTCGCCGGCGGCTGGCGCCATCTCCGCGCCCTCCGCCACGCCTGACGCCTTCCATCCGTCATTTTCCCCTCGCTCCAAACCAACCTATAACCCCACCAGAAATCTCATGAAAGGCATGGTCTTCACCCAACTCCTTGAAATGGCCGACTCGATGCTCGGCCCCGACCGCGTCGAGTCCATCGTGGCAGAAGCCAATCTTCCCTCCGGCGGCGCTTACACCGCCGTTGGCAACTACCCCCACGAGGAGGCCGTCACCCTCGTCGGAGCCTTCAGCGCCGCCTCCGGCGTGCCCGTGCCCGAACTACTCGAACGCTTCGGCGAACACGTGCTGGATTTTTTCCACAGCCGCTACCCCGAGTTTTTCAACAAATGCCCGGACGCTTTCTCCTTCTTCGAGAGCGTCGATTCCTACGTGCACGTCGAGGTGCTCAAGCTCTACCCCGACGCCGAACTCCCCCGCTTCACCACCGCCCGCGAGGGTCCCGGGCGCCTGCGCTTCGACTACCACTCCTCCCGTCACTTGGAGAACTTCGCCGCCGGCCTCATCCGTGGCACACTCCGGCGTTACTCGGAAAACGCCACCGTGACCCAGACCGACGCCTCCGGCGAACACGGCCCCTGCATCCGCTTCATAATCGAGAAAAATGTCTCATCCGGCGCGTGACCTCTAAAGGCCCATCCCCTTCCGACCCCGCCCTCCTCGCCCGCCGCCTCGAACGCGAGCGCCGCGCCCGCGTGGAGGCCGAGGACTTGCTCGAGGCCAAATCACGCGAGCTCCATCTCGCCAACCAGAACCTCGCCCACCTCAACGCCGCGCTCGAGGACCGCGTGGCCGAGCGCACCCGGGAGCTGGAGCAAGCCCGCCAGGCCGCCGTCACCGCCAGCGCCGCCAAGAGCGAATTCTTCGCCCGCATGAGCCACGAAATCCGCACGCCGCTCAATGGCGTGATCGGCTCGACGATCCTGCTTCGCGATCAACTCCACGCCCCCGAACACCACACCCTGCTCGACACCATCTCCGCTTCCTCGGAACTCCTCCTCGCCCTCGTCAACGACGTTCTCGATTTCGCCCGCATCGAGGCGGGCCGCCTCGATCTCGTGCCGGCCCCTTTCGATCTGCCCGCTTTGGTCGCCCGCTGCGGCGATCTCTTCCGCACCGCCGCCCGGAGCAAGGGCCTCGAACTCCTCATCGAGTGCCCCATCCCGCCGCCCGCCTACGTGATCGGCGACTCGCTCCGTCTTCAGCAGGTATTGGTCAACCTTTTGGGTAACGCCATCAAGTTCACCTCCACCGGCCGGGTCGTGCTCGCCGTCCACCCCGATCCCGTCCCCGCCGACGGCGCGCCAGACGCCCCGCCGCGCTACCGCTTCTCCGTCACCGACACCGGCCCCGGCCTCGACGCCACCCAACGCGCCCGGCTTTTCCAACCGTTCTCCCAGGCCGGCAAGCACGCCCAGGACCGCGTCGGCGGCTCCGGTCTCGGCCTCGTCACCTGCGAACGTCTCGTCACCCTCGCCGGCGGCACCCTCGCCCTCGAAAGCACTCCGGGGCTCGGCTCGGTTTTTTTCTTCACCCTTCCCCTCCCCTCCTCCGCCGCCGCTCCCGGCGGCCCAACCCCGGACGCCCTTGCCATTCCGAACGACCCCTCCCCGCTGAACATCGTGATAGCCGACGACGTGGCGGCAAACCTCGAGATCCTGCGCCTCATCCTCAAGCGCATGGGTCACCAGGTCACCGCCTTTACCTCCGGCGCCGAGGCCGTCGCCCACCTCGCCGTCCACCCCGCCGACTTGGCCTTGATAGACCTTCAGATGCCCGGCCTGGACGGAATGGAAACCGCACGCCGGCTTCGCGCCCTGCCCGACATCGGCCCGCGCCTCCGCCTCATCGTCTTCACCGCCGACGCCCGCGTCGAAACAACCGATGCCTGCCTCGCCGCCGGCTTCGACGCGTGCCTGCACAAACCGATCCGCCCCGCCGCCCTCCAGCAGACCCTCGCTCGCCTGCGCCCGCGCCCTTAGCCGGCTCCCCTCCTTCAACTCCGTCCCGGCCATGATTCCCTTTCCGCTCGATTCGTCCGAACGCCTCGCCCCCCTCGCCGGCGGCTGGCGCCATCTCCGCGCCCTGCGCCACGCCTGACCTTCCATGCGCACTTCAGCCTCCCTCCCCTTCTTTCTGCGGCTTCTGTTGATCGTTGCCGGGTGCGAGGCCGTGATCATGCTCGGGCTGGGTCGTTTCAATCAACTCGACGGTTGGACCGGAGCCGTTCTCGACAGTGCCTTGCTCACCGTGTTACTCGCCGCCGTGCTCTGGCCTTGGTTGCGTCGCATCGAGCGCGCCCGCCTCGCCGCCGAGTCCGCCCGGCAACAGCAAACCGCAGAACTCAGCCAAAGCGTCACCCAGCTTCAACGCATCCGTCAGGCCCTCGACCAGCACGCCATCGTCGCCGTGACCGACCCCGCCGGCAGTATTCTTGAGGTCAACGACGCTTTCTGCGCCATCTCGGGCTACACTCGAGCAGAGCTCGTTGGCAAAAACCCCCGCTTCCTCAACTCCGGCCACCACCCGAAATCTTTCTTCGCCGACCTTTGGGCTACCATCCAAGCCGGCCGCATCTGGCACGGCGAAGTGCGCAACCGCCGCAAGGACGGCTCCCTCTACTGGCGCGACACCACCATCGTCCCGCTCCTCGACTCCGCCGGACGTATCGAGTCCTACATCGCCTTCGGCTACGACACCACCGCCCGCCGCGAGCAAAATGAAGCGCTCAACCGCCTCGCCCTCGTCGC
>JAIYBI010000334.1 GCA_027488595.1 Opitutaceae bacterium
GTCGGCTGCCGCGCCTGCCGCGGCACCGGCTACCGTGGCCGCGTGGGCATCTTCGAGATTCTCCACCCCAAGCCGCTCCACGATCTCATCGTCAAACGCGAGTCCGGCCGCGCCCTCACCGAGCAGGCCATCGCCAACGGCATGACCACTCTCTCCGAGTCCGGTTGGGAACGCGTCCGCAACGGCCAGACCACTTTCGACGAGCTCCTCCGCGCCCTCGCAACGACTGACTAACCTCTAGCTGCTAGCCGCTAGTTCCTAGCTTCTGGATCATGCCCACGTTTACCTACCGCGCCCGCGACGCCGCCGGCACCACCACCACCGGCACCCTCGACGCTCCTTCGCGTCGCGATGCCCTGCGGCGTCTGCAAAGCCGGTCGCTTCAGCCCGTCTCGCTTGAGGAATCTTCCGGCGCCAAACCCGCTCGCACCAAGTCCTCCGCCCCCGCTCCATCCGCCACCCCCGCCGCCGCCGCCGAATCCAAGGCCTCCGCCAAGGCCGCCTCTCTCCCCACCCGAAAGGAACGCCTCCCCTTCCTCGAAGCCCTGTCCGATCTCGTTCGCGGCGGCCTCTCCGCCGGCGAGGCCATCCGACTCCTTTCCGTCCGCGTCCAGCAACCCCGCCTACGCGCGCTCTGCACCGCTCTTTGGGCCTCGCTCAGCGAAGGCCAGACCTTGTCCGTCGCGCTCGCCGCCCACCCCGAGGTCTTCGACGGCCAGACCATCAACCTCGTCGCCGCCGGCGAGGCCACCGGCAACCTCCGCGACGTGCTGGATCGCCTCATCGCCCACTTCACCGAGCAGCAAGAGCTCCGCGCCAAACTCTTCGGCGCCCTCGCCTACCCCGTCTTCGTCTGCTTCCTCGCGGGCGGCGTCATCCTCTTCTTCCTCTTCTTCCTCCTGCCCCGCCTGCGCGGCCTGCTCACCTCCCTCGGCGGCGAGTTGCCCTTTGCCACCAAGGTCCTCGTCAACCTCTCCGAGTTCACCCTCCACTACGGCGCCTTCGCGCTCATCGCCGGTGTCATCGGCTCCCTCTCCTTCTGGCAATGGCGCCGCACCGCCGCAGGCCGCCTCGCCTCCGACGAACTCGCCTTGCGCCTGCCCGTCGTCAAGGGCTACGCCGTCCGCAGCTCCGTCCTCAACTTTGCCCACACCCTCGCCGTCCTGCTCGAGAACGGCATCACCACCGCCGAAGCCCTCCGCCTCGCCGAGAAAACCATCGCCAACGAGGCCGTCCGCGCCCGCCTGCGCGAAGCCACCGATCGCGTGCTTGAGGGCGAGAGCCTTTCGCTCGCCCTCGGCCGCACCCAGATTTTCGCCCCGCTGCTCCTCGACCGCCTCGCCGTCGCCGAGCAGACCGGCAACCTCGCCCCCGGCCTCCGCGACATCGCCCGCAGTTGCCGCAACGACCTCGACCGCTGGTTGAACACGTTTACCAAAAGCATCTCCGCCGGAGTGCTCGTGGTGGCTTTCAGTTTCGTCGCCTTCATCGCCTACGCCATCGTCAGCGCCGTCTTCCAGGTCAGCTCCAGCTTCCGCTTCTAAGCACGGTAACGCGTCCAGAAAAAATTTCCTCGCCCTGCTCGGGCCGCTTTCCCTGCATCGTTCCTATGAAAAAAGACGCCGCCTCGGTCACCTCAGAAGGTAAACCGCTCGCACGTCGCATCGTCGGCGTGGAGATCCGTCCGCTTCGCCCCCAAGAGGACGAGCGCGGAGACATCACCGAACTCTACAATCCCGAGTGGGGCTACCATCCCCTGCCCATGGTTTACGCCTACCGCTGCCTGATCCGTCCGGGCAAGATCAAGGGTTGGCAAATGCACAAACTTCAAGACGACCGCATCGCCGTGCTCGATGGCGTCATGACTTGGGCGCTCTTTGACGACCGCGAGGGCTCCGCCACCCGCGGCCTGCTCAACGTCTTCACCTTCAGCGAACGCAACCGCGCTTTGATCACCGTGCCAGCCGGCGTCTGGCACGCGGTCAAAAACACCGGCACCACCACCGACGCGGTCTTCGTCAACTTCCCCACCCGGGCCTACAACCACGCCGACCCCGACAAATACCGGCTGCCGTCCAAGAATGACCTCATCCCCTTTGACTTCACCCGCGACGCCACCGGTTGGTAGTCCGCCGGTGTCGCATCCCAAGGTCACGGTCATCATTCCGACGTGGAACTGGAGCAGCGTCCTCCCCTACTCCATCGGCTCCGTCCTGCGCCAGACCTGGACTGATTTTGAACTGCTCGTGATCGGCGACTGCTGCACCGACGATTCCGAGGCCATCGTCACCCGGCTCGCACAAACCGATTCGCGCATTCGCTGGATTAACCTGCCGCAAAACTTCGGCCAGCAGGCCGGCCCAAACAACGAGGGCCTGCGCATCGCCCGCGGCGAGTTGATCTCCTACCTCGGCCACGATGATCTCTGGCTGCCCGGCCACCTCGCCGCCCAAGTCGCGGCCATAGCCGCCGGCGCAGATCTGGTGCTCGCTGGCGTCACCAGCATATCTCAGGAGGCGGTTGTCCGCCCCGCGTGCCCTCATTTCATCCCGGGCAAATGGCATCCTCCTACCGGCGTCATGCATCGCAAAAGCCTCACCGACCGCATCGGGGGCTGGAGAGATTGGCGGGAATTGGATGAGGACCCCGAAACTGATCTGTGGAACCGAATCATCCAGTCCGGCGCCCGTCACGCCGTCCTGCCCGGTGTAACCGCGATCAAGTTCGCCGCCGCCGTGCGCAAAGACGCCTACAAAAACAAGAGCTCCCGCGAGCAATCCACTTGGACTCAACGCATCATCGCCGAACCAGGATTGGCGGATGAACTCACCGCGCAGGTCCTCGCTCATCCCAAGGCACCCGAGCCCCAACGGAAGAAAAGGAGTTGGCTTTGGAGAGTTCTCCCGTGGCGCGTGCGCCTTGCGATTCGCCGCTACGTTTTTCGCCAGCCCAATCTCATCGCGCGGGAACCAGGCGAAAGCTACCAGAGCTATTTCCAACGCCGCCTCCGCCACAAGGGTGCTGGTGAATCAGGCAAAACGAGGACAAATATCGGCGTCTCCCGGAAGTAAACCGGGCCGGCGCGGAGGGGAAAGGCTCCCCGCACAAGCGACCAAGGCGAGGTGGCCCAAGCGAGCTTTGCCGCCGATTGAAACGCTGCCGCAGTGCCCGTTCTCCCGCGCTCGCAGAGTTTCAACGATGGTCTGCTTCATCTCAGAGAAACGCTCGCGTTCGTTTCTCTGGTGTAACCCCTTTCGCGCGCCGTCACCCGGGGCGGCTTTGCTCCATTTCCGAGCACACGCAGGCGATAGCTGGTCGGCGGCTCGCCGGTCACGCGCAGGAACACGCGATTAAACTGGGAGAGCGATTGGAAGCCCGCCGCGAAAGCCGCCTCGCTCACGCGCCGGTCGGCGTTGAGCAGCATGTCCTTCACTTTTTCGATCCGCACCCGCGCCAGATAACCCGTGAAGGTGAGCCCGATCGCGCCTTTGAATCGTTTGCAGAAATAAAAGGGACTCATGTTCACCACCCGGGCCGCGTCACGCAGGGCGATCGGCTCTCCGTGATGTTCGGTGATGTAAGCGCGCATCTTCGTGACCCAGGGCGTGTCCGCCATGCTCCGGGCCATCAACATCCGGTTGCTGACCGTGCCAAGATGTTCGGCAAAAATGGAGAGCAGGCGGATAATCATTTGATACTGCGCAGGCGCGACCCGCCGCGTCCGCAAGTAGACGGATTCCCATTCGCGATTCCCGCTTCCGGGTCCCGCACCTGCCA
>JAIYBI010000397.1 GCA_027488595.1 Opitutaceae bacterium
CTAGAGCATTTCAAATAAAGCTATAG
The DNA here is from genome assembly GCA_027488595.1 of Opitutaceae bacterium. Lineage (GTDB taxonomy): Bacteria > Verrucomicrobiota > Verrucomicrobiia > Opitutales > Opitutaceae > IMCC26134_A. The sequence continues at coordinate 27 of JAIYBI010000397.1, forward strand.
CCACAAGCGGCAAACCAACCGAGGGCGTCTTGGGGAGTGACGGCGTTGAGAGCGGAGGCGATAGCGTGGAGGAGGTCGGGATGGGTGCGGGCCTGAGCCTTGCGAAGAAGGGCCTTCACCTTGCTCCACATCATCTCGATGGGATTGAGGTCTGGGGAGTAGGCGGGCAAGAAGCGGACTTCGGCGCCGACTTGTTCGATCAGGGCGATGGTGCGCTCGTTCTTATGTGCCCCGAGGTTGTCCATGACGACGATATCGCCTGGACGCAGAGAGGGGACGAGCACCTCGCGGACATAGGCGTGGAAGACCTCCGTGTTGGTTGCCCCTTCGATGGTCATGCAGGCGGTGGTGCCGTCAAGCCGCACCGAGGAAATCATCGTGGTGGTGCGCCAATGCCCGTGCGGTGCATGGCAGACCAAGCGTTCGCCCTTGGGCGAGCGGCCCCTCAAGCGCGTCATGTTCGTCTTTGCAGCCGATTCGTCGATAAAGACGAGCCTCGACGGATCGAGCCCGCCTTGGCTCCGCTTCCAGCGGCGCCGCTTCTGCGCGACGTCGGGCCGGCCTTGCTCGGCTGCGTGGAGCGTCTTTTTTTATATGTCAGCCCCATTCGGGCCAGCACCCAGTGGATCGCCCCTATCGTGCAGCCCAGCTCCAACCGCTGCTTGATCTCTTCCAGCGTCACGTCCGGTTGCTGTCCCACCAGTTTGCGCATGCGCTCCCCGTGCTCCGGCTCCAGCCGCGCCTTGCGCCCGCAATACCGATACCTCGGCCTTAGATCCCCCGTCCGATTCCTCTGCGCCAATAGCTTTTTCACCATCCCCACTGACACCTTGAAGCGCTTCGCCACCTCTTCCCTAGTCCCCTCCTTCCCCTCGTAGGCCGCCACGATTCGCTCTCTCAAGTCCAATGATATCGCCTTCTTCATCCCTCCTTCTTGAACACTCTTTCTATCGGCTACAACTTTATTTGAAACGCTCTACCCGGTGCGTTTCACTCGCGGCGAAAGCTTCGCTCAGATTACCGGAAAGCGCTCGACGACATCGTCCGAGAGTTCGTTGCGGTCGTCGGAACGCCGGGGGAAATGCACGGCAAGCAGCTCGCCGGCGCGCTCCAAGGCGTGGACGAGACCCTCGGTGAAGGCCTCGCGTTTAAAGTGTCCGCTCATCGCATCAGCGACTTCCTGCCAGAAGGCGGGGCCGCATTTGGCGTGGATACCGGTGTCACCAAAAAGGGCAAAGGTGCGCGAGAGCGGCGCGACAAAGATCAGCACGGCGTTGCGCTCGCGCGTCCGGTCCATGCCAAGGCGCGCAAACTCCTCCTTGGCGGCAGCGAGGGCATCCGCCGCCGGGTATTGGTGCACGACGACGCGAATCTCCCCGGAGGTGCGCAGCTCGGCGGCGGCGATGGCGCGACGGATGCGCGCGTGGTCGAGTTGGGTTTCGAAAGAGTTCATGGGTATCACCATTTGCCGCTGGCACCGCCGCCGCCAAAACTTCCCCCGCCTCCGGAGAAGCCACCGCCTCCGCCGCCGCCCGAGCTCCAACCGGAGCCGGACGACCAACCGGTGCCGCCACCATAGCGCGAACTGCGCGGGTTGAGGCGTTTGAAAAAATGACTGGCCACCACAAAGGCCAGAAAAAGCACAATCATCAACCACGGCGGCAAACCGGGCTCGCGACCGCCACCCGCGCCGGCCGGCGAGCCGTCGCCTGCGATGCGGCCCGTGCCTTGGTATTCGCCGCGCGTGGCGGCGATCATCGCGGTGATCGCCGCGTCGAAGCCGCCTGCGAAATCCCCGGCGCGAAAACGCGGGGTCAATTCATCGGTGATGATGGCCAGGCAGGTGGCGTCAGGCAGCGCGCCTTCAAGCCCGTAACCGACCTCAATGCGAAGCTGACGCTCGGCCATGAAGGCGAAAAGCACCGCGCCGTTGTTGCGTCCTTTCTGCCCCACACCCCAGCTCTGAGTGACGCGCACGGTGTAGTCCTCAACCGAGGACTTCGACTCCATGCGCGGGAAAACTGCGACGACGATCTGGTTCGAGGTCTCGCGCTCGAACTGCGCGAGGCGGGCGTCGAGCGCGCGGGCACTCGCGGCCGGGATGAGCCTGGCGTAGTCGTTAAAATACGCGGTGGGTTTGGGCGGCAGCGTCTCGGCCCCGCGCGAAACGACCGCGACGAAGCCGAAGACCAGCGCGAAAAACGTGAAGCGCAGGCGACGCACGGTCAGGGCTTGGCGGAGAAGTCGAACTTCACCTCGGGCGCGTTTTGCGCGGCGGGGGCGGCGGCGAAGTAGGGCTTCTCTTTAAAACCGAACATCGAGGCATAGAAGACCGCCGGCACGCGTTTGATCGCGGCGTTGTAGGCGAGGGCGGTGTCGTTGAATCGACCGCGCTCGACCGCGATGCGGTTTTCGCTGCCTTCGAGCTGGGCCTGCAAGGTGGCGAAGTTGCCGGTCGCCTTGAGGTCGGGGTAGCGCTCGGAGACGACGAGCAGGCGGGAGAGCGCGGAACCGAGGCTGCCCTGGGCGCGCTCAAACTCGGCGAGTTGCGCGGCGTCGGTCGGGGCCTTCGTAGGATCAATCGTGACCTTGCCGACGGAGGCGCGGGCCTCGGTGATGGCGGTGAGGGTGGATTTTTCGAAGTTGGCGGCGCCGGCGACTGTGTTGACGAGATTCGGAATGAGATCGGCGCGGCGCTGGTAAACATTCTGCACTTGGGCCCATTGGGCATCCACGCCCTGCTGGAGGTTGACGAGACCATTGTAGCTGCTGACCGCGGCGACGACGGCGACGAGACCAACCACGGCAAGCACGCCGAGGATACCGAGAATGATGAAGGTTTTTTTCATGAGAATTTTATGTTCGGACAGGGAGCACGTTAAAGCCCGTTTCGGGGTAAGCAATGCAGACCAGAAGGTCGCTTGTCAGCGTCGCTGCCGCGCCAGATGCCGTCCGAAGCTGCGCATCACGATCAGGTGCGTGATCGCCTGGGTCAGGTTGTAGAAATACCAGGGGAGCGTCGGCGTGAAATCGTGGATCGCCGCCAAGACGCAGGTGCGGTTGAGCATCTCGCGAAATTCGAGGCGGCCTTTTTTGTTGTCCTGCGTTTTCGCCAGCAAACCGCCCGTAATGTAGAAGAGCACCCGGTCCTGGGTGCTGCGTTTGTGCGAATAAGCGAGCTCGAGCAGCATCACGCGTCGCGAACCGAAGTAGAACCGGCAGCGGCCGGTCTTTCCATCCACCACGCACTCCAAAAACGGCCAGACAAAGCGCGGCAACCAGCGGTAATACTCCTCGGCCACCCAGGCGGCTGAGATTCCTTCCGGGAGCGGCAGGCGCTGCACCGAACGCACCCGCTTGGCCGCCCGTATCACCCGCAAATCGCGCGGCCGCATACGGTCGAGTTGCGAATGGATAAGTCGTTTTTCGCTGTCCAGCGAATGCCGCAGCGCCTCTTCAAAACTCATTGCACCGACCGAAAGTTTCGCGAGCAAGGGATTCGGCGCGGCAAGCATATCGTGTTTCAAACTGTCAACGAGCGGCCCGACCAGGGTGCGTGGCGAGCTACTGAAAAAGGCGACCCAGAACTTCGAAAAGCCCGGGGAGAGAAACGGCACATTCACCATCAACGTGCGCTTTCCCAGCAGGCGCACCGTCTTTTGCAACAACTCGCGATAGGTCAGCACATCCGGTCCGCCGATATCGAAACTCGCACCAAAATACTCCGCCTCGCCGATCACCGTATCCACCGCGCGCACCACCTCTTGAATCGCCACCGGTTGCATCCGGCTGTTCACCCACGGCGGCAGGAACATCACCGGCAGGCGATGCACCAGACTCACGAGAATCTTCAACGAGGATCCACCCGGTCCCACGATCAACCCCGCGCGCAGCGCCGTCACCGGAGTCGCGCCCGAACCGAGCGATTGCTCCACCTCCAGACGGCTCGCGAGGTGCCGCGAGAGCTGGGTGTCCTTCGGGATCAACCCGCCGAGGTAGATGATCTGCCGCACGCCGTGCATCCGCGCCGCCCGGGCAAAGTTGTCCGCCAGGATCAGATCCATGTCTACAAAGCTTCCCTGCGTGAGCCGTGACGAAGGCAGCATCGAGTGCACCAGATAAACCGCGTAGTCCGCGCCCTTCAGCGCATCCTCGGTCTCAAGCAGGGAAAACATATCACACAAGCGCCACTCGATCCCGGCCTCATCTTTCTCGTGTCCGGCGTGCGCGAGCGAACGCGTCAACGCCACCACTCGAAACCGCTTCACCAGTTGCGCGCAAATCGCCTGGCCCACGAAGCCGCTGGCCCCGGCGATCACCACGGTTTTTCGATGGTCGGTTTCCATGATGCGAGTGCTGGAGCCCAGCCCTGTCACACTCTCCTTCCACCTCACTGACCGCAAGCCCTTGCATCGGCGCGCAACCCTGCAATCGGTGTTTGGCCACCTTCGCCGTCTTGATCCTCGACCACGCCAACCGTCTCGCCCGCTTCGCCGTCGGCGAACTCGCCACCTTCGCCACCGGCCCTCGCGCCGCAGGCGACGGCGCGTCCGCCCGCTGGCGAATGGAGATCGGCGCGCATTGGCACCGAGAACTATGCGCCGCCGCCGGTCCCGATGATTTTCAATGCCAGCACGAGGTCGGAGTGCGCGGCACCCTCGCCCGGCGCGGCTGGCGCTTCGAGCTCGAGGGCCGCATAGACCAGCTCCACGTCACCGGCTCCGGCTACGTTGTGCGCGAGGTCAAAACCACTCTCGAAAAACTCCCGCGCGACAACGCCGAACTCCGCGCCTCCCACCCTTCGCACTTTATCCAGCTCGGCCTCTACGTCCTGCTCAGCGAGCTCAGCAATCCCGCGCAGGATTTTCGCGGCCAACTGCTCTTCGTCGAGGCCGGCACCGGCCTCCAGCAAGGCGTCGCCTTCAACGACCAGGACCGTGCCGCCACCGAAGGCCACCTCGAACTCGTCGCCGATTTCCTCGAAAAACGCCACGCCACCCTCGCCCGCCTTCGCCAACTGACCTGGCGGCCCGCGTTTGCCGCCCCCCGCCCCGGCCAGGAGACCATCCTCGCCGACCTCGCCGCCGCGCTCACGCCCGCCACCGACGACGGCATGCCGCCTCCACCCGTGGTGCTCGCCGCCCCCACCGGCTACGGTAAGACCGGCGTGCTCCTCGAAACCGCCTTCGCAGCCCTCCGGTCCGGCCGCGCCGATCGCGTCGTTTACCTCACCGGCAAATCCACCGGCCAACTCCACGTCCTCACCACCTTGCAAGCCATGCTCGGTGCGCCCGCCGTCGCGACCGGCGAAGCCACTCCGCAGCTCTCCGCCTGGAATCTCCGCCCCAAACGCGAACATTGCATCAACGACGTCTTCCATTGCACCCGCGATCGCTGTCGCTTTCTCCACGACCTGCCCCGCCGCTACCGCGAGGCCGGCCTCGCCCGCTTCCACCTCTTCCCCGCCGACGCCCGCGACCTCCCCGCGCTGCGCGCCGCCGGCCTCGCCGCCCAAGTCTGCCCCTACGAGATCGCCCGCGCCGCTCTGCCCGACTGCTCCGTCTGGCTCGGTGATTTCAACTACCTCTTCGCCCCCGCCAACCGCGGCGTCTTCGTGGATCAACCCACTTGGGACCCCGCCACCACGCTCCTCGTCATTGACGAGGCCCACCACCTGCCCGCCCGCGTCGCCGAGGCCCACTCGCACGCGCTCAACGCCGACGAACTTCACGGCCTGCTGGCCGAACTGCCCGACGACACCGCCCGCCCTTTGCGTCGCGCCCTCGAAGCTCTCTGGCGTCTGCTCGCCGCCATGCCCGCCGCCGACGCCCTCGACCTCGACACCGAGGACGACCTCGCCGCCGCCCTCCGCACCGCCACCGAAGCGCTCGCCAAACACCCGCCCGACCAAGACGCACTCGCCCCGCCCTCCGCCGACCTGCTCTTCCGCCTGCCGGCCCTGCTCGTCTGGCTGGAGGACCACACGCTGGAAAAACTCCTCTGGTCCCCCGCTCCCGCGACCCTGCGCTTCACCTGCCTCGACGCCGCCTCCGTCATTGGAAAACAACTACGCGAATTCGCCGCCGTCATCCTTGCCACCGCGACGCCGCCGCCCGCAGAGGTGTTTTCTGCTTCTCTGGGACTGGGGGTGGCGGCGGAAATCCTGAATCCTAAATCCCAAATCCTAAACTTCCTGGCTCCCGCCGCACCTTGGCGAGACCACGCTTACGACGTCGCTCTCGACCTGCGCGTGGACACGACGTTCCGCCGCCGCGAGAGCCACCACGCCACCACCGCTGCGACGCTCGCCACCCTGCGCGCCGCCTCGGCCGGTCCCGTCGTGGTGTTTTTCCCCAGCTACGCCTATGCGGGCAAAATCATGGACTTGCTCGACCGCGAGCACCCCGGTCTGCGCTGCGCCCTGCAACCCCGCGCCGCCGACCTCGCCACCCAATCCGCCTGGATTGATGAACAACTCGCCCTCGCCGACATCCTCGTCTTCGTGCTCGGAGGCAGCTTCGCCGAAGGCATTGACCACCTCGGCGGCCGAATCACCCACGCGATGGTGGTCGGTCCCGCCCTTCCCGAGCTCAACGCCCTCCAGCGCGCCCGCGAAGCCGCGCTCGCCCGCCACGTGACCGCGCCCGAAGCCTTTCGCCGGACCTACCTCGTGCCCGGCCTCCAAAAAGTAAATCAAGCCCTCGGTCGCCTCGTGCGCGCCCCCGGACAGCGCTGCCGCGTGCTGTTGCATTGCCGCCGCTTTGCCGATCCCGCCTACGCGAGCCTGCTCGCGCCCGAATACCAATTCGGAGCCCACGTGCTAGACGACACCGACCTCGCCAAGTGGCTCGTTTAGGGAACTTCAATTGGCACCGCTGCCGCGATCCCGGCATTCCGTGATCGGCCGGGCCCTACGCACCGAAAAACCGATTCACGTTTCCGAACCACGGAGCAGAAGCGTCGTTCTCAGTCCCGCGGCTCTGCGCGGTGAGCGTCCGTGGCGAGTGCCGGGGCGAGCGCAATGTTCTTGAGGCGGATGCCGCTCATCTTGGTGACGATGAGCTCGGCGTTGGCGGTCGTAACATCCACCAGGGTGTGACGCTGGTGAATATCCATCGCGCCGACGACCGAAGACGGCAGCCGGGTGACGCCCGCCACTTTGCCAACAATGTCGGCGGGGGTGACGAGATTCTTGCGACCCACATTGAGGTAAACCGTGGTGAAGCCCGGCTCGCGACCGGTGCGGGCGGCTCGCTCGTATTTTTGCTTGGTCGGGCGGGCGGCGGCTTCGTCGTCACCATCGCGGGGGGTGGGAGTGGCAAACGCACCAGGGCGCGGCTCGGTCTTGGGGGCGGCGACCTTGGGTTTGGCGAAGGGGGCGGCCTTCCAGCCCTCGGCTTTGTGGGCGGCGGGTGGTTTTAGCGCGGGCTTGAAGGTCGAAACCGGGGCGTTCTCCACGACATCCGCCTTCACCGGTGGAACGTAGGTGGGCGGTAGCGCCGACTTGAGGGGAGCTTTCGCCGCCGGCTTGGCAACGACTGGAGCAGGAACTGCAGGCGGCGGAGACGCAGGCTCAGGCAAGATAGGTGCCGGACCGCTCTCATCATCATAGGGCCGAGACGCGGCCGCACTCTCGCCGCCCGCCGAAGGATCGCCGGCCTGGCCGCCGTTCATCAGGTGAATCAGCGCGGAGGCGATGTCGGTGCTCGGGTAGCCTTGCTCCAGCAGGCGATCTATCATGCGGTCCTGTTTGCGGAAGAGACCGGCATCGAGCGTGGCGCGC
>JAIYBI010000062.1 GCA_027488595.1 Opitutaceae bacterium
CGCCCGACTGGGTGAATGTGCTCGCGCATACCTGCGATGATCGCCTCGTCCTGGTGAACCAGTTTCGATACGGAATCAACGCGACGTCGTGGGAAATTCCGGGCGGCGTCATTGAGGTCGGCGAGGATCCTGTGGCGGCCGGTGTCCGCGAGCTCGAAGAGGAGACTGGCTTCACCGGAACGAATGCCCGACTGCTCGCCAGCGTGCATCCCAACCCGGCGTTCATGGCCAATCGCTGCCACCTCGTGCTGGTTGAGCAGTGCCGGCTTACCTCGCCCCTCGCCTGGGATAGTGATGAGGAAATTGAGGTGGCGGCCGTGCCTGTCGCCGAGGTCTTCGCCCGCGCCCGCGCCGGCGGCATCACCCACAGCCTCGTTTTGGACGCACTGTTCTTTTTCGAGCCACTCTGGCGCGACCGGAAAACCTGCTTGTAGTGTTTTATAAATACATGAGTCGGATGGTTCTCGCCTTGTTTGACTTGTCCGTGTGACGGCTTTAGATGCCCGAAACAATCGCATGACCGCCTCCGCTTCTCCACTTTTCGCCAATGCTCCGAGCGTGATCAATGGAACTCCCGGGCGTCTTCCGGAGAGTCTGGAGGGTGAGATTCGCCGGATTTATCAACGCAGCCCGCTTTACCCGAAGCGTTTTCCGCTTCATTCGGATCCGCTGCACTGGGGTTGTTATCGTGAGATCCCCGCACTGACCAAGAAGGATATCGTTTCCCACGGTCATGAGGCCTTCTTCGACGACTATCGCGTCATCGAACGCGGATTGCAGGAGAGCCGCTACGAATACGAGTCCACCTCGGGCACGACCGCCGGTCCCATGACCGTGATCATGGAGCAGGGCTGGTGGAATGCCCAGACCGTCCGCGCCTACCGAGCTCATCCCTTGCTCGCGCCTTACGCCGACCGCGCTCACCGCAAGTGCGTGCTCGCGCCGGTGGGTTGCTCTTCGAATCTTTGTCCCTACGAGGACCACCCTTTCCCGCACCGTTATTTTGATGGAGTCGTCTATCTCAACCTGACCAGCGACCCCTTCGTGTTTCCGGAGGCCGAGTGGGACCGCATCCTCTCCGAGTTGCAGGCGGTGAAGCCGGAGATCATCGAGGGCGAGCCGATCTATCTTTCGCTGCTGGCGCGTGCCGCGCTCCGGCGCGGGATCAAGGTGCCCAGCGTCCGTGTAGTTATCCTTACCTACGGCAAAGCAAGTTTGCAGCACAGCCGCCGCATTGCCGGGGCCTTCCCTGCCGCCCAGGTGGATCTCTACGGCTCGACCGAGGCCGGTTACATCTTTGTCGGCGAGGCGTTCAGCGACGATTCGCGCGTCATCGATGAGAACGTCTTCGTTGAGCTCGTTCCGTTTCGCGGGCTGTCCGATGTTTTCCAGCTTTATGTGACCACGCGGGATCGCGAGGCGATGCCCCTGTTGCGGTATCATGCCGGAGATGTGGTCCGGCGCATGCCCAATGGATTCCGCGTGCTGGGCCGTGAGGGCGGTCTGCATTTCCGTGCCGATGGCTCGGTGGTTTCGCCGAACGAGGTGGACGCCGCCCTGCCGGAGACTTTTGTCTGCTGGCATTACAGCTTGGTGCAAACCGGCCCCCAGCGTTGGGATTTTCACTACGTGGCGGACGAATCCGCTCCCAACGGTCTGGAGGCGGCGTTGGCGGCAATGCTCGGTGACGGGGCTCGCGTGAGCGCTTTCCGCAGGCGAGTGATCGCGCCCGCTTCGAGCGGAAAATTCGCCCTGCTGAAGCCTTTGGTAAACTGAACGCGCTTCGGGGTATTCGTGCGACTACGGCGGAGCCGTAGCGCCGCTAATATAAGGACGCGGGGGTTTGCCGTTCCCGCGCCCGACCTTTACATCGTTTTTGGAACGGGCCACGGTGTGAGAGGTTTTGTCCACTCCCGGCCAAGTCCAACCCAACGACTACTCACCGCGATGAATCTTTTCGCCAACTTGTTTACCTCCTCGATCGGACGTAAGTTTTTAATGGCCCTCACCGGTCTCATACTGACCGGTTTTGCTTTCGGACACCTCGCCGGAAATCTGCAGATTTTTGGCGAGCCTGATCGGATCAACGGCTACGCCCATTTCCTCCAGTCGCTCGGGCCGGTGCTCTGGCTGGTTCGCCTCGCCCTCCTTGCCGCCGCCGGCATCCACATCTGGGCCGCCGTGGTTCTGACCCTCGAAAGCAAGTGCGCCCGTGGCCCCAAAGATTACGGCGTCCACCGTTGGCTCGAAGCGGCCTGGGCCTCCCGCTACATGCGTCTGAGTGGTCTCGTGGTGTTGGCTTTTATCGTGTATCACATTCTCCACTTCACTGTCGGCCTGGCTGGTAACGAGTATTACAAGGGCACTCTCGATGCGGTTGTCCTGAGCGAGGACGTCCGCGAGTTTGGCTTCCCCTTGGCCACAAAGGGCACCGAGGTGCACGACGTTTACAGCATGATTTTCATCGGCTTCAGCCACCCGCTGGTCGCCGGCTTCTACATCCTCGCGACCGGACTGCTCGCGGTGCATCTGCTGCACGGCATGGAGTCCCTCTTCCAGACCCTCGGTCTGCGTAATGCCAATTGGTCCTGCTGCCTGCGCAAGGCCGTGGCCGGGTTGTGCGTCCTCTACTTCCTCGGTAACCTCGCCATCCCCGGTGCCATCGTGACCGGTCTGTTGAAGCCCGCTCCGGGCACGCACGCCGCAGTGATTTGTGACGCCAAGTGTGCAGCCAAGGCAGCGGCCCGCTGAGGTTCTTAAACTCAATCTTTCAACTCAAACTTTCCCCGTCATGGCCATCCTCGACTCCAAGATCCCTTCCGGCCCGCTCGCTGACAAGTGGCGCAAGCACAAGATTGACATCAAACTCGTCAATCCCGCCAACAAGCGCAAATACCACGTCGTCGTCGTCGGTGCGGGCCTCGCCGGCGCTTCCGCCGCCGCCTCGCTCGCCGATCTCGGCTACCAGGTCACCTGCATCGTTTTCCACGACTCCCCCCGCCGCGCCCACTCCATCGCCGCTCAGGGCGGTATCAACGCCGCCAAAAACTATCAGAACGATGGCGACAGCGTGTATCGGCTTTTCTATGACACTATCAAGGGCGGCGACTATCGCGCCCGCGAGGCCAACGTCCATCGCCTCGCCGAGGTTTCGGTTAACATCATCGACCAGTGCGCCGCCCTCGGCGTGCCCTTCGCCCGCGAATACGGCGGCCTGCTCGCCAACCGTTCCTTCGGCGGCGCGCAAGTTTCCCGCACTTTCTACGCCCGCGGCCAGACCGGCCAGCAGCTCCTGCTCGGCGCCTACTCTTCGCTCTCGCGTTGCGTCGGCCAGGGCACGGTGAAGCTCGTCACCCAAAACGAAATGAGCGACCTCGTGGTCGTGGACGGCCAGGCCAAGGGCGTGATCACCCGCGATCTCGTCACCGGCAATCTCCACCGCTTCGCCGCCGATGCCGTCATCCTCGCCACCGGTGGCTATGGCAACGTCTTCAATCTCTCCACCTACGCCCGCGGTTCCAACGTCACGGCCAGCTGGCGCGCCTACAAACGCGGCGCCTGTTTCGCCAATCCTTGTTTCACTCAGATTCACCCGACCTGCATCCCCGTATCCGGCGATTACCAGTCGAAGCTCACCCTGATGTCGGAGTCGCTGCGTAACGACGGACGCATCTGGGTGCCGAAGAACAAGGCCGACGTCAAAAAAGCCCCGGCCGACATCGCCGAGTCCGACCGCGATTATTTCCTCGAGCGCATTTACCCGAGCTTCGGCAACCTCGCCCCTCGCGACGTCGCCTCCCGCGCCGCAAAACGCATGTGCGACGAGGGTCGCGGCGTCGGCGAGACCGGCCTTGGCGTTTACCTCGACTTCGCCGACGCCATCCAGCGCTACGGCAAACAGGCCGCCGCCCGCGCCAATCTGCACGAAGCCTCTCCCGCCAAGATCCTCGAGCTCGGCGAAGCCGCTGTCGCCGAGCGTTACGGCAACCTCTTCGACATCTACAAGGAGATCACCGACGAGAGCGCCTACAAGCAGCCCATGCGCATCTACCCCGCCGTCCACTACACCATGGGCGGTCTCTGGGTGGACTATAACCTCATGAGCAACGTCCCCGGCCTCTTCGTGCTGGGCGAGGCCAACTTCTCCGACCACGGTGCCAACCGCCTCGGCGCCTCCGCGCTCATGCAGGGTCTGGCCGACGGCTTCTTCGTCATTCCATATACCATTGGCGATTACCTCGCTTCGCAAAAGCCCGGCAGCCGTCCCTCCGCTGATCGCGCCGAGTTCGCCGCCGCCGAGGCCAACGTGGACGGCCTCGTGAAAAAACTCATGGCCATCAAGGGCAAGGAGCCCGTCGCTCACTATCACAAACGCCTCGGTAAAATCATGTGGGACCAGTGCGGCATGGCCCGCACCAAGGAAGGCCTGACCAAGGGCATCGCCGAGATCCAGGCGCTCAAGAAGGAGTTCTGGTCCAACGTGAACGTCCCCGGCTCGGCCGAGAACTTGAATCAGGCGCTCGAAAAGGCCCTGCGCGTCGCCGACTTTATCGAGCTCGGCGAACTCATGTGCCGCGACGCCCTCACCCGCGAGGAGAGCTGCGGCGGCCACTTCCGCGAGGAGTATCAGCACGCCGACGGCGAGTGCTTGCGTGATGACGTCAACTTCGCCCACGTCGCCGCCTGGGAATTCCAAGGCGAGGACAAGGTCCCGCTCCGCAACATCGAACCGCTCAATTACGAAACCGTAAAAATGAGCGTTCGTTCCTACAAGTAATCCAACCTACAGCCCACTTTCCTCCGATGGTCGCACACATCACCTCCACCAAGAACCTCTCCGTCACGCTGCGCGTCTGGCGCCAGGCCGCCGCCGATCAGCCCGGCCGTTTCGTCGAATACGCCGCCAAGGACCTCAATCCCAACATGTCATTCCTCGAGATGCTCGACGTCGTTAACGACGCGCTCGAGGGCAAGGGCGAGGACCCGATCGCGTTTGCACACGACTGCCGCGAGGGCATCTGCGGCACCTGCTCGCTCGTCATCAACGGCAAGCCCCACGGCCCGCACAAGGGCATCGCCTCATGCCAGACCTACATGCGCAGCTTCGCCGATGGCGATGTCATCGTGGTCGAGCCCTACCGCGCCAAGCCCTTCCCGGTCATCAAGGACCTCATCTCTGACCGTTCCGCGTTCGACGCCATCCAGCAGGCCGGCGGTTTTATCACCGTGCGTTCCGGCTCAGCTTGCGATGCGAATGCCATTCCCGTGCCCAAGGACGAGGCCGACCTCGCCATGGACGCCGCCCAGTGCATCGGCTGCGGAGCCTGCGTGGCCGCCTGCAAAAACGCTTCCGCCATGCTCTTCGTGGGCGCGAAGGTCGGCCACCTCGGCCTCCTTCCCCAGGGCCAGGCCGAGCGCGACAGCCGAGTTCTTGCGATGGTTTCCAAGATGGACGAGTTAGGCTTTGGCAACTGCACCAACCAATACGAGTGCTCCGCCGCCTGTCCGAAACTCATCTCGCACGATTTCATCGCGCGCATGAACCGCGACTACATCGCCGCCAGCTTCCGCCAGGCATTTAAGCCCAAGAGCAACGCGTCCGGCGGCGGCGCGTGAGGTCCGGTGCGCGTTTTGGTCCGGCAGTAGCGCAGACTTCCAGTCTGCTCATTTTCAGATCTGCAGGCTGGAAGCCTGCGCTGCGACGAGCCGCAAGCACGGCAACGCCCGGCGGCTCAGGCCTCCGGGCTTGCTGCTTCTTTGCGTGCCTTGATACGTTTTTCGGCTTCGAGGATGATCGCCTCGCAGCCGAGGAACTTGTGGTCGTCGAGGGTGAGGCGGCGGCGCTTTCCATCCTGTTCGTAGATGGCGTAGGCGATGCCCTTGTTGTCCCATTTGCGGCGATCCATATCCACGATCCAGTCGAGATTCACACGCTCGCCTGACGCGCCGGTGATCCAGTCTCCGTCTGCTTTCACACTGCGGCGGTGATTCCACACCACCCAGAGTGCAAAAATGGTCGAGGCGACCATGAACACGAAGCCCGGAATGCGTTGGCCGAGGAGATCGCCGGGCGAGCGATGCTTGGGCACCTTTGTCTTCCAGCCCTCGGCATCCGCCTTTTTTTCCCAGGCCATGATGACGGCCGGATCTTTCTCGGTCTTGGCCTCGCCTGCCGCGATTTTTTCCTCGGCGATCGCCTTGAAGACCACGTGGCGTTTCTCCTCGGCCGGCCACATCACGTAGCCGTCGGAAAGAAACCAGACCCCGGAGGCGAAAAGCATGATAAACATGAAGGTCATGCGGCGGCGCCATTCCTTGGAGATTTTTGCGTGGACTTGCATATCGTCGAGATGAAGGGCGCGATTTGCGCGAGTTCAACCCTTGTCGTTCGGAGTTTCTCAACGTTCTTCCAGGCGCACGCGGAAGAACCGGGCCGGTGCGTCCTGCGGGGCGCGGAGTTCTCGCGCCAGGTGGGCGGCGGGCCAGAGCGGGGCGGTGTTGCCGGGTGAGATCCAGCGTGTCCAGCTCGTGAGGTCGGTGCTGGTCTCGATGAACGCGTTGCGCCCGGCAGGATGGACAAAATCGAGCACGAAGTCGCCGGACTCAACGGTGAGCGCAACCGCAAGGGGATCGGTTCCGGCGGTGTTGGGCGGACTGCCGGCGAGGTATTCGAGGCGGTTGCTCGCGCCGTCGCCATCGGGGTCGGCAGTCTCGGCGGCGGCGGGCGCGGTGGTGGAGGCGAAGTTCGCGGTCTGCCACTCGGCAAAGGTGGGGCGGCTGGCGAGCTCGGCGATGTAGGCGCGCAGGAGGGTTTCGGCGCCGCGATCAATCTCGTTGGTGCCTAGCGGCGGCATACGCGGCACGCCGTCGCCGAGGATGCGTTTAAGGATCATCGAGCGCGCGGCGTCGGCGGGGGTGAAGAGGCGGTTGGCGGCGTCGCCCCCGTTGTTTACCAGCGCGGCGGTTCGCAGGCCGGTGGCGGCGGTAGTGAGCGCCGGGGTGACGTTAAAGTTACCGAGGGCGGCGCCGCCGGGCACGTGGCAGGAGATGCAATTGACCGCGAGGTAGCTGCGCACGCGGTGTTCGAGGCTTTGCGTGGTGTCGTCGAGTGCTGCGTGGGCGGGCAGGGTGGCCACGGTTTGTGGTGTGGGTGCCGAGGCGGGTGCGAGGTAACCGGCGGCGGCGAGGTGGTTGAGCTGGTTGTCGGAGGCCGCGCCGTAGGTGCGGAGGCGGTTGAGCTGGCGGGTATTGAAGCTGAGGGCGTGGCCGGCGGCGGGGGTGTGGCAGGTGCGGCACTCGTTGCGGCTCGGGAAACGCCAGCGCTGGGTTTGGGCGAGGCCCGCGACGACCACGTTGTAGTCCACGTCGGCCCCCTCTTCGGGCACGAGGTCGGCGTCGGTCTGGTCGGTGCGCCAGCGGTAGCTGAGGCCGTAGGCGCCGGTGGCGGTTTTGACAATGAAGCGGGTCTCGAGGCGGCGGGCGGTGGCTGGATTGCCGCGAGTGCTTTCGAGGTCGAAGTGTTTTACCCAGACTGTGCCGGTGGGAAAGGTCCACGCGCCCTCGGCGGCGTAGGTGGCGGTGAGGGTGGTGCCCGGCAAGGCGAACCAGCGGCGCTTCGCGGCGTGGTCGGACCAGAAAGGGTGCTGTATGTCGTAGGGCACTACACCGGCGGCGGGCGCGAGGGTGGCGAGGCTGGAGAAGGCGCCGGTGGCGGAGAGGGTGGCGGGCGGGGCGGTGCCGGTGGTGCCGCTGCGCGCGAGACGCTGGATGACGCCAGTGTTGATGTTGGCGAAGAGGGCATCGGCGTTGCGCGGATCGGGGCCGATGCCGGCGATGGCCGTGCCGGAGTCCACCAAGGTGCGGCGGGTCCAGGTCGCGCCGCTGGGGCGGAGGGCAAAAATCCGTCCCGACCCGTAGTCGGCGAATACGTAGTCCTCGAAAAGCTCGGTGAGGCGGGTGCCGCGATAGATTATGCCGCCGGTGATGCTGCTGCCGATGGTGCGGTCGTAGTCGTGAATCGGTTCCTGGCGCGGGTAGGTGGCGGCCGACGGCACGGGGCTGGGCGCGCTCGAGAAGGCGATTGCGCCCTCGCGGAAGGGCCAGCCGAAGCTGCGACCGAGGGAGGTGACGAGGTTGATTTCCTCGCGCGCGCCTTGACCGACATCGGCGATGAAAAGGCGGCCGGTGGGGCGATCGAAGCTCATGCGCCACGGGTTGCGCAGGCCATAGA
>JAIYBI010000236.1 GCA_027488595.1 Opitutaceae bacterium
CCCCCACCGTCTGGCAGCCCTGATCGAACGCCAAACGTCTCCTGTATCCATTTCCCAATACATCACCCCAACGCCCCCGCCCCAACCCCGACTAAACTTTACCAACATGAAAACCCGCCACACCACCACCCCCGCCGCCCGCCTCCTCCTCGCCGCCATGCTCGCCGCCTGCGGATCGCAGTCGATACATGCTGCCAGCCAGACTTGGAGAGCTACGCCCGCCGACGCCACATGGGGTGGCACCTCAAACTGGGGTGCGTCAGGCACGGTAGCAGCACCCGGCACTAACGCTGGCGGTTATGGCAATGCTTCCCGAAATGGTGACATTGCTACGTTCAATACCGCTTTAAGTAGTGGAATAGGGGGCTCTTCAAACCCGATCCTGATAGATACCAACAGATTCCTAAAAGGTCTTACATTTGACACTGCCTCGGTCGGCGCATTCCAGATTGGCACCACAGCCGGCAGTCTTCTTCAACTAGATCAAGACGGCATTATCGTAATGAATTCAGCGGTTACTAATTCGCAGGTAGTTAACGCACCGATATCGGTTCGGGCACAATCTACCTACAATCCCGGATACACAATTTCAAACAACGCCACCAGTTCATCCGCAACTCTCACGATTGGAGGCACTCTTGCGACAAACAGCTCGACTGGTCGTGGCGTTAACTGGATTCTAAATGGAACCAACACCGGCACTAATATTATCTCCGGCGTCATGAGTGGCGGGGGTAGCGGCGGTTTCACTGGTCTTACCAAAAATGGCACCGGCACTTGGAAACTGACCGCCTCGAATACGCTTCCCAGTGTGGCCATCAACAACGGCACACTTGTGGCTGGTCACACAAATGCCCTCGGAAGTGCCGTCGCGACCATAAACGGAGGCTCGCTGCTAGTTGAGAACGTTGCCCTCGCCAACAGTTCTGTCGCCATAAACAACGGCGGCACCTTAACCGGTTCAGGCACTGGCGGCAGCGTAAAGGCCGTTGCCATCAACGCCACAGCCACTGGTGTTACTCTTGCTACTACCGGCTCCAGCGACATATTTTCAGTTGGGTTGACCACAAATTCGCTAAGCGGAGGCCAGGCTGCATCAGTAATCAACATCTCCGGAGCCGGAACCGTTCTCCTTGGCCAAGCCAGCAACTACGCTGGCAAATTCTCGATAAACAGCGGCACCGTCCTGCTCGGCAATGCGACCGCCCTCGGCTCGGCCACTACCGCAGGCGTCGCCTTCGGTGCCGGAGGCACCGGAAGACTCGTCCTCAACGGCAACAATGTAACCGTGACTACATTGAACACCAACGTCACGGTTGGGACGCCGGTTGTCGAAAACAACAATGCCACCAACGCAACTTTGACCGTTAGCAATAACGCTGGCTCAAGCACCTACGCCGGTCTTCTTCAGAATGGTGCCAGTGGCACTCTGGGCCTCACCAAAAACGGTGCCAGCACATTGACGCTCACCGGCACAAATACCTATACCGGAGGAACCTCAGTCTCAGCCGGCACCCTTGCCGCCAACAGTTCCGGCGCACTCAGCTCGGGCCCGGTAACGGTGTCCAGCGGAGCTACCCTCTCGACCAACATCGCAGCCAATCTTGGCGACCTGACCGCCACCGGGGGCGCCATTCTCTCCCTCGCCAACACCTCCAGTCGCTTTGTCTCCGCCGGCACGGTCAGCATCTCCGGCTCCGGCAATATCATCAGTCTCGGCGGAAGTGCTGCGACGTCAGGCTTCACCTACTCCTTGCTCAATGGCGCCAGTCTCTCAGCTGGTGGCCTTTCTCTCTCTGGCACCGGTGTTGCCGGTCAAACAATCGCTCTAGGTAGCAACTCGACCGTAGGACGCACCAACTACGCCTTCAGTAGCACCGCTACGGCTCTTGAACTCGCCGTCACAGGCGGTGCCTTTAATGTGACGTGGAATGGCGGCAGCGCCAACTGGAACGCCACCGACGCGAATTGGCAAAAGGACGGCTCCGGTTCGAATATCACCTTTTTCACCGGCGACAACGTCACTATCAGCACGGGTGACACCCTTACCGTCGATGCAGGCGGTGTCACCGCAGGCCCTGTTGTGGTCAACAACAGCAGCGGCACGGCCACTCTCGCTGGCGGAGCACTGACCACCACGTCCCTCACTAAGTCCGGCGCTGGCAATTTTAGCGTCGGCAACGCGATTTCCGCCACGAGCACAGATGTGCAAGCCGGCACCCTCACACTCAATACGGCCAACGCGATTACCGGAGCCATCACGGTTTCCGGTGGCACCCTGGCAATCGGCACCAATGACGCAGCCGGAAGCGGCACTGCTACTATAAACGTCAACGGCGGCCAAGTAGATGTCGGCACCAGCAACCAGTCTGTGGCCAATCTGACCCTTTCAAGCGGCTCCATCACTGGAACCACCGGCGTTCTCAGCACTGCGGGAAATGCGATCGACGCACAAACGGGCTCTGCCAGCGCGACCCTAGGTGGCAGTGGAGGCCTTACCAAGACTACCGCAGGCACAGTCATCCTGACCGGTAACAACACTTACTCCGGTGCAACCGCGATCACGGCCGGCACCTTGCAGGTCGGCAATGGCGGCACCTCGGGTTCCATCGACTCCACCACAGGCGTTAGCAACGGTGGCACACTTGCCTACAATCGCAGCGATGCAGTTTCAGTTGGTTATCTGATCTCCGGGGGCGGCGCTCTGGAAACTAACGGAACCGGCACGCTCGTCCTCACCAGCAACAACACCTACACAGGGGCGACCACGGTCAGTAGCGGGACCTTGCAGATTGGTAATGGTGGGACGTCTGGTTCGATCACGTCCACCAGTGGTGTAACTAACAACGGCGTCCTCAACTATAACCGCAGCGACGCCATCACGGTCGGCTACGCAATTTCCGGCAACGGATCGGTCGTGAAGAACGGCTCCAACAGCCTCACCCTGAGTGGCGCGAAGGGCTATTCTGGCGGAACCACCGTAAACGGCGGCACATTAATAATCACCGCGAACGGAGTGGCAGGTAGCGGAAACGTCACAGCAGCTAACGGCACTACACTCTCCCTCACCTCAGGCTTGGGCTTGAACAACTTTACCAACGCAATCACGGTCAATGGCAGCAATGCCAGCGTTACCCTGCTTAACAACAACGCGAGCGGTGGTTACAGCGGAGACATTAATGGCACCGCTGCCCAAACCCTGATCATTTCAAATGCAGGCGGCACGGTGGTAAACTTGAATGCAACCGGAAAGCAGCTCAACGGCTTCGCCGGAACAGTCTCTGTCGCTAGCGGCCAATCGTTAGCTTTCCGCGCGACCAGTTTGAACAACGGCGGCGACAGCGCTCTGTTCGATATCAACGGCTCTCTTTCAACTCGCAATGGCGGTGCCATCGCGCTCGGTGCGCTGAGTGGCTCAGGCACCGTAGGCATGGGCACCTCAGGCTCAAATGGCACCCCGCTTACCTACACTATTGGTGCCAAGAACATCGATTCGACCTTTAGCGGCGTGATCCAGGACGGAGACACGGTCAATAACAAGCGGGTAAACGTCACAAAAACCGGCACCGGCACCCTCAC
>JAIYBI010000208.1 GCA_027488595.1 Opitutaceae bacterium
CGTGGCGCGTTATCCGTTGACGGCCGGCAATACCGCTTTCCCGCCAATGTCAATGTTCAGGCCGTCCTCTACAATAAGGCGATATTTGATGATCATGGCGTTCCCTACCCCGCAGAGGGCTGGACCTGGGATGATTTTGTAGCGGCTGGACGCGCAATTGCCGAGACGCCCTCGAAAAGCGGGCGAAAGCACATCCCAGTGGCAAATTGGTCGCCGCAAGAATTGTTCAATGACTTACTTGTGGCACACGGTGGACGCTACTTTAGCGAAGACGGTTTGAAGTGCCTTCTCGACTCGCCCGAGGCCACTGCAACCTTTCAGTATTATCACGATCTGATGTTCGTGCACCGCGTCCTGCCGACACCGGAGCAATCCGTAGCCATGTCGAGTCAAGGCGGCTGGGGTTCCGGCGGCATAAACTGGTTCGCTTCGGGTGACGCAGCCATGATTATGATCGGGCGCTGGTTTACCGTCCAAGTAGCAAATTTTCCAAAACTCAAAAATAACCTTGGGGCAGCAAGGCTTCCTCGCATGGAGGGGCAGCCTTCGCGAGGCTTTACCCGTGCCCGCGGCGTGGGTGTGAATGCCTTGACCCGCAATCCCGAAGCGGCGGTGAAGTTCCTTAAATATCTCAACAGCCAAGAATACGGTCGTTCGATTGTCGCTGACGGGGACTCCTTACCTCCGAATCCCGAATTGGCCAAGGATGGCGCGGCTCTTGTAAACTCAGGTATGCCAGATCCAGCTTTTCACCAAGTGTTCGTCGACTCGATCAAGGATGCTGTGTCTCAGAATACCAGTCCTTTTGTTGACGCGGCACTGACCGAGCGGTGGGTATTAGAGAGCTTGGGACGCGTCGAAAACCGTGTTGTAACTCCTGCGCAAGCTACGACGGAACTGGCCGCTGAGCTTAACCGGGCCATTGAGCGGAACATCGAGCGAGAGCCGCAATTGCGTATGCGCGCCAAAGCGTTGCCGAAGGGCTCAAGTAATCCCCCCGGTCATAAGACTTAAGCCGAATGAAAATCAAATACCTGACTCCCTTGATACTTGCCATTTCGGCATCATGTCCAGCGGTTCTCGCCGCAGGGTTGGAAACGGAATTCATCGATCCACCGGACTCGGCGCGGCCAGGCGTTTACTGGTATTTCATGGACGGTAACCAAGACCGCAAAGAGATGGATGCGGATCTGAAAGCCATGAAGAAGGTAGGCATCGGCAATGTGCTTTTCCTGGAGGTCGATCTCGGCATGCCGCGTGGACCTATTTCGTTTATGAGCGAGCTATGGCAGGAAAACGTCGCCCATGCCTTCGTCGAAGCGGGAAAACTCGGCATGGAAGTCGTGCTGGGCACCGGACCAGGTTGGGCCGGTAGCGGTGGATCCTGGGTGGAAGCAGCGGATTCCATGCAGCACTTAGTCGGCAGCAGCCTGAAGGTGAGCGGCCCGGGCGTGCTGAACCAAGTCCTCCCGCCCCCTCCCCCGCATAAGCCGAATCGCTTCGCCGGAATGACGCCCGATCACGTCGCCAAACGCGACGCCTGGTTCCAAGACGTGGCCGTGATCGCGTTTCCCACCCCCGCTAGCGGGATCACCCTGATCGATGATGAGATGGACATGAAGACGCTGAAGGATGTGAAACCCTTCTCCATCAAGATGACCAAGGTGCCCTTCGTCATGCCTCGGGCGTCGTATCCCGAACCGGATGCCTCCAGAATCTTCGACCCTAGCCGTGCGATCGACCTTAGCTCGAAGCTCAAGCCCGATGGCAGCATCACCTGGGATATCCCTCCCGGCGAATGGACGGTCATGCGCTTCGTCGCGAGAAGCACCGGCCAAACCACCCGCCCGGCCCCGCGTGCGGGACACGGGTTTGAAAACAACAAGTTTGACGGCGCCAGCTACCAGCGCCACTGGGACAACTACCAGCAAAAGCTGCTGGACAAAGTGATCGCCCAAGGCGGCCCGCTACAAAAAGGCAAGGGACTGACCACCGTCCACCTCGATAGCTGGGAGATGAGTTCCCAGAACTGGACCGCGACCTTCCGCGAGCAGTTTCAGCAACGCCGCGGCTACGATCCCCAACCGTTCTACCCGGCCTTCATGGGCATGGTGGTGGGCGGCATGGAAAAAACCGAACGCTTCCTTTGGGATTTGCGCAAGACCGCCCAAGAACTGGTGCTCGAGCAACACGCCCAGCCGATCAAACAAATCGCGCACAAAAACGGTCTTCTTTACTCGAATGAACCCTACGACATGAATCCTGCCGGGGATCTCGATTTGGGCTCCGTCGCGGACATCCCGATGTGCGAGTTCTGGTATGCTCCCCACGACACGCAATACAGCTGTATCGAAGCGGTCAGCATCTCCCACACGATGGGTCAGCAAATCGTCAAAGCGGAGTCCTTCACCTCCGAAAGGGACGCATTCGCCAATCATCCCGCCAATATGAAAAGCCAGACCGACTGGGCGTTCGCCATCGGTATCAACGGGATCATGTTCCACACCTATCAGCACCAGGCGCTCGGCGATGCCGAAAAGCCGGGCATGACGATGGGGCCCTACGGGATCCAGTGGCACCGCAACCAGACACTCTGGGATTACCTGTCTCCGTATCATGAATACATCACGCGCTGCTCGCACCTGCTTCGCCAGGGAGAAGCCGTGGCGGATATCCTCTACCTCACCGCCGAGGGAGCCCCGAGCATCTTTGAATCCCCCGCCGACGCCCTCGAGGGCCCCGCCAAAATGCGCGACAAAAAGGGCTATTCCTTCGATGCCGTCTCGCCCCGGATTCTCGAGATGCGCGCGGTGGTGGAGGATGGCCGGATCGCTTTCCCCGATGGCAGCAAATACCGTGTCCTCGTCCTGCCCAATGTGCCGACGGTGACCCCGGAGTTCCTGTCCTGCATCGAGCGTCTGGTCAAAGCCGGGGCCACCGTGATCGGAAATCCTCCGCTCAAGTCGCCCAGCCTCGTCAACTACCCGGCCTGCGATAGCGCCGTTTCCACGCTCGCTGAAACCCTGTGGGGCGGAGCGACACCACCAGCCACCGTGACCCGCATCCCCGCTGGCAGCGGAGCGATCTACTGGGGCGGCGACCTCAACCCGGCCTCTGGAGTCTATCCGACCTACGCCGCCACCGCCGCCCTCCTGTCCTCGCTTGGGCTTGCCGAGGATTTTGCATCACCCTCGGGCAAAGTGCGTTTCATCCACCGCCAAACGGCGGATCAAGACATCTACTTCGTCTCGAACCGCACGGCGGAAAAGGTCGTTACCGAAGGTGTCTTCCGAACCATTGGTTCAACGCCCGAACTCTGGGATCCCGTCACCGGGAAAATGCGCCCGCTCGGTGATTATAAAGTGCAAGGAGGCCTGACTCGCGTGCCGCTTTCCTTCGAACCTTCGCAAAGTTACTTCGTCATCTTTCCCCGCGGCGCCGCACCCGTCACCACGGCAGCGCCCAACTTTCCCGGGTTCAAGGAAACCGCCATTCTCGATGGCCCGTGGGATGTGGCGTTCGATCCGAAATGGGGCGGGCCTGCCAGCATCACCTTCGACACATTGATCGACTGGACAACCCGCGCGGAAGAAGGCGTCCGTTACTATTCAGGAACCGCCACCTATCGGAAAACCTTCGATGCCCCCGCTTCCGATCCATCAGACAAGGCCGGCACCTGGCTCGATCTCGGCGTCGTGCACGAGATCTGCCGCGTGCGGCTTAATGGCAAGGATCTCGGCATCCTCTGGACGTCTCCTTGGCGCGTGGACATTACCCACGCGTTCAAAGCCACCGGCAACGAGCTCGAGATCGAAGTGGTCAACGGTTGGGTCAACCGCCTGATCGGTGATCAACAACCCGCCAACAAAGCCGTCCGCAAAGTCAGCTGGCCTTCAGGTCTTCTCGCCGGAAAAGAGCGGGACGCGGGACGCTATACCTTCATCACCCGCGAATACTACAAAGCCGAATCTCCGCTCAGGCCGGCGGGGTTGATCGGCCCGGTATCGATCCTTGAAAGTTCCCGGTGACCATGAACCGATGGTTGATCGCGCTCCTTGCCGCCCTGCTCACTACGCTGGCCCAGACCCAAGCCGGAGCCGAGGACACGCTTGCATCCGGGTTCAACCAACCGCCGGCGCAGACCTCGCCTTGGTGCTATTACTACTGGATCAGCGACAACCTCTCCAAGGGAGGCATCACCAAGGATCTTGAAGCGATGAAGCGCGTCGGCATCGGGCAGGCGCTTATCGGCAATATTTTTCTCGATAACCAGTCGGCGGGCCGCGTCAAAGTCTTGAGCGAGGAATGGTGGGGGTTGGTCGAGCACGTCATCCGCGAAGGCGGCCGCGTGGGTGTGAACATTGGCATGTTCAACTGTCCCGGCTGGAGCCAGTCCGGCGGGCCTTGGATCAAACCGGAGCACGCGATGCGCCGCGTCATCGCCTCCGAAGTGCGCGTGACCGGGCCGAAAAAGTTCTCCGCAAAGCTAGCCGCGCCCGCCGCGCAGTTTCAGGACATCTCGGTGCTGGCGTTTCCCGCACCGCAGCATGATGAGGACAACCTCGCCGCAAAATCGCCCCGTATCACCCTGACGCCGCCCTTGGAGGGAGCGGAGAAGCTCGCGGATGGCGACCTCTCGACTGAAGTGCCGTTTGCGGCAGGTGCCGGGAAGGATGACCACCGCATCGTGGGCATCGAACTGGCCGCGCCGCTTACCGTGCGAACCTTGCAGTTGACTCCGGGAAACGACGCTTTCGGCGCGACGTGCGAACTGCAAGCCAAGGATGCCGCCGGGATATTTCAACCGGTGCGCCAGTTTAAGTGTGACCGATCAAACATGAAAACCGAGGTCGGCTTCATGCCGCGCGGTCCCGTGACGGTTTCGTTCCCCGCCACGACCAGCAGCCATTTCCGCCTGGTGTTTTCAAATTTCTTCGGGCGCGGCAAAAAATCCGGAATCGCGGAGATCAATCTTACCGGCGCGGCGCGGGTGGAGTTCGCCGTCGAGAAACAACTGGGCAAGATGCACCCCTCGCCCTTGCCGCTCGCGGATACTTATGTGTGGCCGACCCCGGCTGAGCCGGATTCCGCCAAACTCGCCGTGCCGGTCGCCGAGGTGATCAATATATCCGCGCAGCTCGCCGCCGACGGCACGCTCGCCTGGGACGTTCCCGCCGGGGAATGGATCATCCAGTGCACCGGCATGACGCCGACGGGCATGAAAAATTCACCGGCCTCGCCGGAGGGTCAGGGCTTGGAGGTGGACAAGATGAACCGCGAACTCGCGCAGCACCATTTCGACGCCTTCATCGGAGAGCTGCTCAAGCGGATGCCTGCGGAGAATCGAAAGGCGTTCAAGGAGGTCATCGCGGACAGCTACGAAATGGGTTCCCA
>JAIYBI010000102.1 GCA_027488595.1 Opitutaceae bacterium
AGGATGTCGCCAGGCTTCACCTCGGCACCGATGCGGATGACGCCGTTGTGGTCGAGGTTCTTGAGGGCCTCTTCGCCAACGTTCGGAATATCGCGGGTGATTTCCTCCGGCCCGAGCTTGGTGTCACGCGCGGTGACCTCGAACTCTTGGATGTGGATGGAAGAGAAAATGTCCTCTTTGAGAACCTTCTCGGAGATCAGGATGGCGTCTTCGAAGTTGTAGCCGTTCCAAGGCATGAACGCGACGAGGATGTTGCGGCCGAGGGCCATCTCACCTTTGTCGGTGGAAGGACCGTCGGCGATGATCTCGTTGGCTTTGATCTTCTGGCCCTTCTTGACGATGGGCTTTTGGTTGAAGTTCGTGCCGGCATTCGAGCGCATGAATTTGCGCAGCTCGTAAACTTGCACGCCCGTCTTCGCATCGGACTTGGGGTTGCGTTCGAAGTTGCGAGGCAGTTCGCCATCCTCGGTGATGACGATGCGTTTGGCGTCAACGGAGGCGACGATGCCCTTGTGTTCGGCGACGACGACGATCTTGGAGTCGCGAGCGACGCGTTCCTCGATACCGGTGCCCACGTAGGGTGACTCGGTCTGAAGGAGAGGCACGCCTTGGCGTTGCATGTTCGCACCCATGAGCGCGCGGTTGGCGTCGTCGTGCTCAAGGAACGGAATCATACCGGCGGCGATGGAGATCACCTGCTTCGGCGACACGTCCATGTAGTGAACCTCGGAGGCGCTGACCTCGAGGAACTCGCCGTCCTTACGAACGGTGACCTTGCCGACAAAGTGTCCCTTGTCGTCAATCTCGGCGTTGGCCTGAGCGATGACCTTGGCCTCTTCCTGGTTGGCGGTGAGGTATTCGATCTTGTCGGACACCTTGCCGTCTTTGACCAAGCGGTAGGGAGCCTCGATGAAACCATACTCGTTGACGCGAGCGTAAGTGGAGAGGGAGTTGATCAGACCGATGTTCGGACCCTCGGGGGTCTCGATGGGGCAGATACGGCCATAGTGCGAAGGATGAACGTCGCGGACTTCGAAGCCGGCGCGATCGCGATTGAGACCACCCGGCCCGAGGGCGGAGAGACGACGCTTGTGCGTGACCTCGGCGAGCGGGTTGATCTGGTCCATGAACTGCGAGAGCTGGCTGCGCGCGAAGAAATCGCGGATGACCGTGGTCAGCGCCTTCGGGTTGATCAGCTTGTTGGGCGTGATCGAATCCACGGACTGGTCATACATGGTCATGCGCTCGCGGACGAGACGCTCGGTGCGGGCGAGGCCCTTGCGGCACTCGTTGGCGAGGAGCTCGCCGACGGTGCGAACGCGGCGGCTGCCGAGGTGATCAATGTCGTCCACGACGCCTTCGCCGCGCTTGAGGCGCACGAGGTATTTGGTGGAGGCGATCATATCCTCGGTGGTCACGATGCGCTGCTCGATCGGGGTCTCGAGGTGCAGCTTCTGGTTAATCTTGTAGCGACCGACGGCGCCCAAGTCATAACGCTTGGGGTCGAAGAAGAGACGCTTGAGGAGGGCCTTCGCATTGGCGATGGTGGCGGGCTCGCCCGGACGGAGGCGCTTGTAGATTTCCTTGAGGGCTTCCTCTTCATTGATCGTCGGGTCCTTCTTCAGGGCGCGGACGATGGCACCGTCATCAACGGCGGTGTCGAGGATGCGGACATTCGTGATGTCGTGCTTCTCGAAAGTGCGGATGGTCTGCTTGGTGACCTGCTCAAGGGCGCGGGCAAGAACGACACCCTTGTGGGCGTCAATCACGTCATCCACAAACACGAGCGTGGAGACGTTTTCGAGATCAAGCAGCTTGTTGACCTTAACGTCTTTGACCTCGTAAAAGAGCTCAAGGATTTTCGCGTTGTCGGAGTAGCCGAGCGAACGGAAAAGAGTTGTGATCAGGAACTTGCGGCGGCGACGACGGCGATCGAGGTAAACGTAGAGCAGGTCGTTTTGGTCGAATTGGACTTCGAGCCAAGTGCCGCGATCGGGTATGATACGGAAGGCGAACAGCTCCTTGCCAGATGTGTGGCGATCCTTCTCAAAGCAGAGGCCGGGGGAGCGATGAAGCTGGGAAACGACGACACGCTCGGCACCATTGATGATGAATGAGCCGCGCTCGGTCACCATGGGTATCTCGCCCATGTAGATCTCCTCGTCCTTGATGAACTCTTCCTCGCGGAGGCGGAGTTTAACGTGGAGGGGAACAGAGTAGGTGATGCCGTCCTTGATGCACTCGATCTCGGTATTGCGAGGGTCGCCGAGGGTGTAGGAAACGTATTCGAGGACGAGGCGTCCGTCGTAGGATTCGATCGGGAATATCTCGCGGAAAACGGCCTCGAGACCCTGGGCTTTACGCTGTTTGTCAGGCACGCCCTTTTGGAGGAAATCGAGATACGAAGTGATCTGGATTTCGATCAGGTTGGGCGGCTGTATGACTTCACGAAGCTTACCGAAGTTGAGACGCTCGAATTGATTGCGGTCGGCCATGATGATTTCCCGTTGAGTGGAGATAAGAAAGTGTGGAAGTGCGCTACCGGGCGAAAGATGCCAACGGCGCGCTCAGAACAACGTCGGCGTGGAAAACGCGACGCTGGGAACGAAAAAAGAACAGAGAGGAGAAAAGGCAAAGGACAGGCCGTGCAAACGCTCGGCCTGTCCCGTGGAAAAGAGAGAAGTTAAACCAGTGATCGCCAAGCGATTACTTGAGTTCGACCTTGGCGCCAGCGGCCTCGAGCTTCTTCTTGATATCTTCGGAGTCGGCTTTGGAGGCACCCTCCTTGACGACCTTGGGAGCGCCCTCGACGAGGTCCTTGGCTTCTTTGAGGCCCAGGCCGGTGATGGCGCGGACTTCTTTGATGACGCCGATCTTGTTCGCACCGGCCTCGACGAGGACGACGTTGAACTCGGTCTTCTCTTCGGCGGGAGCGGCGGCAGCGGCGGCGCCACCAGCGGGGGCGGCGGCTACGGCAGCGGCGGCGGAAACGCCCCACTTGCCTTCCAGCTCTTTGACAAGGCCGGCGAGGTCGAGAACGGTCTGCGCGGACAGCCATTCGATAACTTGGTCTTTGGTGATGTTGCTCATGGTAATGATCTCCTGCCTTAAGATAGCGGCCACAGGAAGCGGGCGCGTTTAAGAGACGTATCTCCTAGCTTAAAGCGTTGGATTTGGATTC
This sequence comes from Opitutaceae bacterium, assembly GCA_027488595.1. Lineage (GTDB taxonomy): Bacteria > Verrucomicrobiota > Verrucomicrobiia > Opitutales > Opitutaceae > IMCC26134_A. The sequence goes on from JAIYBI010000102.1 coordinate 3,182, forward strand.
CTGCCGTTCATTTCGCCGAGGGCGGAACGCACGGCAGAGAAAGGGGGGGGTTAGGCGGCGGACTCCTTCTTGACCTTGGCATCAACGAGACGCACAAAGGCGGCCGCATTCGAGGTAAGGATGCTGAGGAACTGGGAACGAAGCACGTCGAAGGGAGGAAGATCGGCGAGCTTGGCAAGGTCGTTGGACGAGAATACTTTCTTATCCAAGACGCCTACCTTGACTTCGAGCTTCTGCTTTTCGTCGAAGAACTTCTTCAGAACCTTGGCCACGCCAGCGGGGTTCTTGCCACCGACGACGATGGCGGTGGGGCCGGTAAGCACGCTGTCAACCTCGGGCAAGCCGAAGGCCTTGGCGGCAACACGGAAGGAGCTGTTTTTGACGACATGGAACTCGGCCTTTTCGGCGGAGAGACGTTTGCGCAGTTCAGCGGTGTCGGCGACAGTGACTTTGGAGAAGTTCGCCAGGATGACGTAATCGGACTTCTTGAGGTGACTCTCGACTTCGGAGATAAGATATTTCTTTTCGGCTCTCATGGGTTTGACCTCAGGTTAAGATTGGCTGTTGGACGACGGGGTAACGCGAATGCCGGGGCTCATCGAGGACGAGAGCGTGATGGACTTCACGTAGATACCCTTAAAGGAAGCGGGCTTGGCCCGGGTGACAGCGTCAATGACGGCGTTGGCGTTCTCGGCGATCTGGGCGGGCGTAAAGGAACGCTTGCCGATGCCGACGCCGATGTTGGCGGCCTTGTCCATCTTGAACTCGACGCGACCGGCCTTAACGGCCTTGATGCCGGCGGCGATGTCGTCCGTGACGGTGCCGGACTTCGGGTTGGGCATGAGGCCCTTGGGACCAAGCACACGAGCGAGTGTGCGGACCTGCTTCATGGCCTCGGTGGTGGCGATTGCGACATCGAAGTCGAGCCAGCCCTCGTTCACCTTGAGCATCATATCCTGGAGACCAGCGTGGTCGGCACCGGCGGCGAGGGCGGCCTCGGGATTGTCGGTGAACACAACAATGCGGACCTTTTTGCCCGAACCGTTGGGGAGCGGGGTGGTGCCGCGCACCATCTGGTCGCCCTGAGTAGGGTCAACACCGAGACGGATGGAAAGCTCGACGGTCTCGTCGAACTTTACTTTGGGGAATTTGCCAAGAACGTCCACAGCCTCGGAGAGGGTGTAGGCTTTGGCGAGATCAGCGGCCTTGACGGCGCTCTGGTAGCGTTTGCTTTGTTTTGTTTGTGCCATGTGTGACTCCTTGCGGTGCATGCGCCCCTGGTGGAGCTCCCGCGGTTGGGTGGTCTGGAAAGTAGTGGCGTCGAAACTTAGTCGACGACTTCGATGCCCATGTTACGGGCGGTGCCGGCGATGATTTTGACCCCGGCCTCGACGCTGTTGGCGTTCATGTCAGCCTTCTTGAGATTGTAAATCTCGGCGAGCTGCTTCTTGGTGACCTTGCCCACCTTGTCCATGTTCGGCTTGGCGGAACCGGAAGCGATGTTGGCGGCCTTCTTCAGGAGGACCGAAGCGGGCGGTGACTTCAGGATGAAGGTGAAGCTCTTGTCGCTGAAAACAGTAATGACCACGGGCAGGATCATGCCGTTTTGGTCTTTGGTCTTGGCGTTGAATTCTTTGCAGAACGCCATGATGTTTACGCCTTGCGCACCGAGCGCGGGACCAACCGGAGGCGCGGGGTTAGCGGCACCGGCGGGCAATTGGAGGCGGATGTATCCTTGAATCTTCTTAGCCATGGTAAAAGTGTGTTTTAAGGGTTGTTTTGAGAAATATTATGAAGTCACCAACTGGTGATCAGCTTTGTGCGAAGTCTTACTCAGTGATGCGTTGAACCT
>JAIYBI010000351.1 GCA_027488595.1 Opitutaceae bacterium
ACCAGCACCGGCACGGCCGCGACCAACGACCTGCTGACCGCCACCCTCGGCAACGTCACCAACTCCAACTTCACGAGTGCGCTCGGCGCCGACCAGATCGTGATCCGCGTGACCGCCCGGGTTGCCAACATCCTGGCCAACCAGGATGCCGACACCCTCACCAACAGCGGCGACCTGCGCTATACCGACGGCACCACCGCCGGCACCGTGACCCTCACGACTCCCACCGTCACCATAGACGTGGTCGAGCCCCGCGTCACCGTCATCAAGACCGTCACCACCGCCACCACCGGTATTGATGCGGGTGATACGGTCAGCTACTCCGTCACGATTGATAACCTTGCGATCAACGGCGCCACCGCCACCGCGCGCGAGGTTTCGATCTCCGACGTGCTGCCCCCTGGCATGTTGATCAGCTCGATCGACAGCATCACCCTGTTCGACGGCGCCACCACCGATACTGCTCTCGCCGGCGTCGGCACCAACACACTTACCGGTGTATTCGACATCCCCATCGGTGGCTCGTTGACCTTTACCTTTAGCGCCACGGTTCCAAACACCGGCGCTCCCAGCCAGACCCTCACCAGCGACATCAACGTCACCTACACTTCGCAAAACGGCACCGTCGCCGGCGAGCGTGATGGTTCCGATGTAGCCGACCCGGAGAACAACACGCCTCCGACTTCCGCCGTGGTTAACAACTACGCCGTCGGCGCCGAAGCCTCCGTCGTGGTTGTCAATCCTTTCAGCGTCACCAAGGAGCTGCTGACCACCAGCCGCAACAACGACACCTCCACCAACGTCGTCATCGGCGAGGTTCTCACCTATCGCCTCGCCGTCACGGTAGTTGAGGGCACCACCAGCGCACTCTCGCTCGTGGATACCCTCGAACTCGGTCTCGATTACATCACCGGCAGCGCCACCGTCTCCAACGCCAATGGCGTCACCGTCAACGGCGGCCTCGCCGAGAGCCTCGATGGCACCGGCCGCGTGCTCACGCTCTCCGCTACCAGCGTCACCAACCCCGGCGCCAGCAACGGCAATTCCAACAACCCCGCCGTCACCGAAAGCGACACCTTCTTCATTACCTACCAGGTTCGTGTCGCCAACATCGTCACCAATCAGGATGGCACCGTGCTCTCCAATCTTGTTGTCGGTAGCGGCACCGGCGTTCCTCCCTCCACTCCGCCTCCGGTTGACGTCACCGTCATTGAGCCCGTGCTCTCCGTGACCAAGACGATCACCACGCCCACCGCCAGCGTGGACGCCGGTGACCGTGTCACCTACCAGATCGTAATCGCGCACACCGGTCTCTCGACCTCCGACGCTTACGACCTGAACCTCACCGACGCTCTCCCCGCCGCCCTCGAAGGCCTCAGTATCGTCTCCGCTACCATCGGCGCGAGCGACGTCTCCGGCAACTTCGCCATCACTGGCTCGAACCTCGGCACCACCGCCGGTGCGGTTGACCTCGCCCTCGGCTCCACCCTGACCATCACCGTCAGCGGCACCGTGCGCAACGCCACCGTCCCCGGCGCGATCATTGGCAACACCGCCAACCTTACCTACACAAGCCTCGACGGCACGCCCTCCGGTGAACGCGACGGCTCCGATGGTCCCGGTGGTCTCAACAACTACACCGCCACCTCCACCGCGCCGAACATCGTCACCCCGGGCTTCCTCTCCGTGACGAAGGCCGCCGACAAGGCCACCGCCACCATCGGCGAGATCGTCACCTACACCGTGACCGTCACCGTCGCCGAAGGCACCACCACGGTGATCCTCGACGACACCCTGCCCGCCGGCCTCGCCTTCGAGGCGAACACCGCGCAGCTCAACCTGCCCCAGGGCTGGACCATCACCGGCTTCAACGCCAATTCGGTTGACCAGACTCTCGTCATCACCAACCCCGGCGGCAGCACAGCCACCACCAACGACGCCTCGGTCCTCGAGACCGACAGCTTCACCCTCACCTACACCGCCCGCGTCCTCAACGTCGCCGGCAACCAAGGCGAGTCCGGTTCGCAGACCGTCCTGGTCAACGACCTCGACGCCTCCGCCGACCTCAACAACGACGGCGACCGCGACGACCCCTCCGAGCGTGACGACAACAACACCGCCTCGATCTCTGTCACCGAGCCCGTGCTCTCGGTGACCAAGACGATCACCACGCCCACCGCCAACGTGGATGCCGGTGACCGCGTCACCTACCAGATTGTCATCGCGCACACCGGTCTCTCGACCTCCGGCGCCTTCGACCTGAATCTCACCGACGCGCTTCCCGCCGCACTGGAGAACCTCAGCATCGTCTCCGCCACCATCGGCGCGAGCGACGTCTCCGGCAACTTCGCCATCACCGGCAGCAACCTCGGCACCACCGCCGGCGCGGTTGACCTCGCCCTCGGCTCCACCCTGACCATCACCGTCAGCGGGACCGTGCGCAACGCGACCGTCCCCGGCGCGATCATTGGCAACACCGCCAACCTCACCTACACCAGCCTCGACGGCACGCCGCTTGGCGAGCGCGACGGCTCCGATGGTTCCGGTGGTCTCAACAACTACACCGCCACCTCGACCGCGCCGAACATCGTTACCCCCGGCTTCCTGTCTGTCACGAAGTCCGCCGACAAGACCACCGCCACCATCGGCGAGATCGTCACCTACACCGTGACCGTCACCGTCGCCGAAGGCACCACCACGGTGATCCTC
>JAIYBI010000456.1 GCA_027488595.1 Opitutaceae bacterium
AGTGGATGATGCCGAGGCCGGCATCGGTTTCGCCGCGATGGAGTGTGGCGTGGAGATCTATGTCGAGGATCGGGAGGACGAGCAGCCCGTGGGCGGGGGCGGGGCCGTCGGGGGCGTCCACGTGCCAGAGCACGTCGGCGGTGTGGGAGCCGGCACCGTCGAGTGAATCGGCGACGAGGAAGAAGGTGTTGTCCACGAAGACGACCTCGCGAGTGTGGCGGGCGGAGGTGTCGAGGTCGCCGCGCCAGCGCCAGAGGCGGTCGGCGTTGCCGGTGACGTGGGATACGGATTCGTAGCCGGCGTCGTAGGTGGCGCGGCAGCGCTGGAGGCGACCCTCGTCGCGCCAGAGGGCGGGGACGGGCACGTGGCTGGGCGGGAACTTGACAGGTTCGGGAAACCAGAAGCCGCGGTGCTGGGACTTGCCGTCGAGGACGAGGGTGTTGTGGGCAGGGGTGAGGAGGCTGCGGAAGCGTTCGGGGGATTCGTCGTAGGCGCATTTGCCGCCCTCGGTGAGGACGGGGCGTCCGTGGTGGACGATGTAGAGGGAGAGCATGTCCTCGTGCCAGTGGCCGGTGCCGATGGGGCCGGCGTCGAAGACGGCGTGGATGGCGTCGGGCGAGGGGCCGGAGCGGAAGACGGCGTAGCCGGAGTGGTCGAGCCAGGCGGGGCCGGAGGCGGGCCGCAGGAGTGCGGGGTCGTCGAGCACGCTGGCGCAGAGGGCGAGGAGCGGGCGGGCATCTCGCCGGGCGGAGTCACCGAGAATGGGGACGAGGCCGCCGGGCTCGACGATGGCGTGGAGCCAGCGGGCCATGGCATGGACGCGGGAAACGAAGGAGGCGGGGACGGGGCGGCGGTGGGCGCGGAGGATTTCGATCACTCGGATAAAATCGGTCAGCGTGCGCTGATGGTAGGCGGGGCTCAGCTCGGTCTGGCCGCCGTCGGCGTAAACCTGGCGGAAGAGTTCCTCTTCGAGGCGCCCGACTGCGTAGGCGACGAAGGTCGCGGAGTCGGCCCACTCGGGGAAGATGAGGGCAGCGGTGAGGAGGCCGCGGCACTGCATGACGACCCAGTTGCCCTCTTGGGCGGGGCACTCGGTCATACAGGTGTGCAAGTAACGGGCGTGGGTGAGGCAGGAGGTGGCGAAGGCCTCGTGCAAAGCCGGAGTCATCACCGGACTGGAGAGGAAAGCCTGGTAGACGGCGGGCCAGGTGGCGAAGAGGCGGATGCCGACGTTTAGGCCCTTCCACGCGTGGACATCGGTCCAGATATTGGGCGGCGAAGGCGGCGGGTTGCGGGCAATCCAGTCGAGGAGCTGGGCGGCCCATTCGCGGGCGAAGATTTCGTCACCTGTTTTTGAATACGCATCGGCGAGGTCGGGCCACCAAGTATGGCGGGAGACGTTGGTGGCGAAAGACGGGGCGAAGTGAGGATGGCCGGGCGGGTAGGGTTGGAAAGTCCAGTTGATGGGATCGCCGAGGGGGACCTCGGGGATGTTGACGAAGTGAGGATCGAGGTAGCGGTGGGCGAGGGCGCGGGCGGCGCGGAGGGGAAGCGTGCCGAGGTCGCGGGCGGATTCGGTGTCCTCGCCGGGCCAAGGCAGGTCGGCGGCGTGGGCGCGATGCCAAGACAAAGCCGCCGCCGGGGAGGCGGCAGCGGGGTGTTCCGGGAGGAGGGCTGTGTATGTGGCGGGAGCGATGGGGAGCGAGCTAGTTGGCACTCGTGGATTACGAGCGATTACTGGTTGGGATCCCAAATTTTACGTTGGGTGGTATCCACCATGTCGGAGTATTTCAAGGTAGTCGCGTGGCCATCGAAGTAGCCAGCGGGTGCTTTACCGAGGGTTTTGACCCGATCCGGCACATTCCACCAGCCCACCTCGGGGCCGGTGATGTCGCAGGCTGTGATCATGAGAGTGCGGGCGGCTTCAGGGATCTGGGCGATATTGCGTTTGTTGCGCAGGACGGCGGTCGTGTCAGTGGCACTTTTGGCCACCAATGAATTGCGACCATATTCAGTGTTCTGAAATTGGGCCGACCCGGTTGGCACCAAAGCGTCGCTGAATGGATCGGCGAAGACGCCAGGCGGACGCGCTCCAGCGAGTTTGTTTGCGTCAGCGTAGCTGGTGACGCTTATCGGGCTTACGTAGGGCAGGATTTGCATTTGCCACCACGCGTTCACTCCCAGACTCGTGTCAACGATCCACGGGAGGTTGCCCTTGTTGTCGTTTGCGTAGGTCATGTGGGCTTGGGTGACTTGGCGCACATTACTCAACGAGTTAGCAAATTTGGCGGTTTCCCGCACCTTGCCCACTGTGGGGATGATGATAGCGGCTAGGATGCCGATGATTGCGATCACGGTGAGCAGCTCGATCAGCGTGAAGGCGGAGACGCGGCGCACTTTTGAGAATAGCATGGTAGGTCAGGGGTTGGGGAAAAGATGGAGGCGGCGCGGGGGGATGCAACGGGGCATCCAGTTTATGATATAGCAACTTTGGCTCAGGGGGTGATTACGATCTGGTCGAAGGTGGCGGAGCCGGTCTGTGCGGAGTCGCCGGAGTTTAGAGCCAAGCCAACGTAGACGGTAGCGTTCATCGTGACGGACACGGGGCTGCCCCACTGGGTCCACGTCGTGCCATCGGTGGAGTAGTAGCTTGCGAAGTTGTTGCCCGAGCGCGTGACCTTTACCCAAACGGGGGCCTGGAGGCCGGTCTTGACGTAATAGCCCACGGAGTCGCCGTTGTCTTTCCACTGGGTGTAAACGCCGGCGGAGGGCGTGGGCATGAAGGCGTAGTATTTGGCTGAGTCGGCAAGGGATTCGCGCATCATGACGCCTGCCATGGCGGAGGAGTGGGTGTTGGCGAGGCTGGTGAGGCGGGCTGAGACACTGCCGTCGCCGACAAGCGTCTGGCCGCGGAAGCGCCAGCGCTGGGCATTGCCGGAGAATACGTTACCGCCGCCGCCACGCAGTGTCTGGGTGCCGTCACTTGCGTCGGTGGTCGAGCCGACGCTGCCGAGGACGGCGGCATTGGGAAGATCGACGCTATCGGAGCGGTAGCGGTCGTAGGTCGCGCTGGCGCCGCCGAAGGCGACGAGGCCTACGCGGACGGTGGCGGGCAGGGTGAGGGTGGAGGTGCCGCGCTGGGTCCAGACGAGACCGTCGGAGGAGGTGAAGTAGGTCACGGTGCCGCCGCTGCGCGCGAGGCGGAGCCAGGCGTTGGGAAGGGAAAGCGTGACACCGGAAAGGGCGGTCTCGACGCCCGCCGTGCCGGCCGTGGAGCGGGTGGCGACATAGACTTGGCCATTGGTCGCGACGGAGAGGGCGGCGAAGACGTCGGTCGCGGCCACGCCTGAACGGAGGAGGAGTCCGGCGCGAGGGGCCGCTCCGGAGGGCGAGAGGTCGCGCACGCGCACTTCGACTTCAAACAGGCTTTCGCCCAAGGTTTCTTGTTCGAAGTGAAGTGCATCAGAGGCCGAGGTGTAGCCGGAACCGGAGCTGTAAAGCAGCCAAGAAAAATCGGAGAGGATGCGGCTGTAGCCGGAGCCGCCGCCGAGGGTGACGCCTTGCAGTCCCTGGCTGGTGAGATCGTTGGCGAGGAAAGCTTGCGTGACGGTGATGGCTACGGTGGCGGAGCCGGTTGTGTAGCCGTCGGAGACGGTGTAGGTAAAGGAGTCTGCACCGTAGTAGCCGGAGGCGGGAGTGTAGCGCACCTGGCCGTTTTCGAGCACGGTGACGCCGTGGGCGGGCGTGCCGGTGGAGATGAGGGTGAGCGGGTCGCCGTCGACGTCGAAGTCGTTGGCGAGGACGTTGATCAGGATGTTTGCATCTTGGGCGAGGGTGGCGGAGTCGGCGACGGCGACGGGGGAGGAGTTGGGGCGATAGACTACAGTAAGGCGGGGGCGGCTGGAGGCGGTGGTGTGTTCGGA
>JAIYBI010000573.1 GCA_027488595.1 Opitutaceae bacterium
CCGAGGGCAAGGTCCGCATCACCCGTCCCGACGGCCGCACCGATATCCTCTCCCTCGGTGCCGCCTCCGTCGTCCTTGAATAAACCGTAACCTCGCCCCGGAGCGCCGCGTTTCCCGGCTGGCGCCACCCCCGCCCCCTCTCGCAGCCTCTCATGCGCTTCCTGAACCCCGCGCTTTTCGCCGCCGCGCTCCTGGCCGCCCCTCCTTCCGTCCTTGCCTGGAGATCGGTTTTGTATCCGGAAACCGGTTACTCTCCGGGCTCTTCGAACCTCGAGTCCGGCAAGGTCATTCAGGATTTCTCCTACGCGGGCTATCGTCGCGGGGAATCGGCTATTCCCGCCGTCGCCGGCCCCGTCTTCAATGTCACCGCCGCGCCTTACTCCGCCGACCCCACCGGAGCCGCGGACTCCACCGCCGCCCTTCAGGCCGCGATCACCGCAGCCGGAAATGCCGGCGGCGGGGTCGTGTTCCTCCCGGCCGGAACCTACCGCCTCTCCGTGCCCGCCGGCCAGAATCAGGCCCTTCTCATTTCCAAAAATGGCGTCGTCCTGCGCGGCGCCGGAATCGGCCTCACTTTCCTCCTGAACTCCACCACCGCCCCCATGCGGTCCAAAGCCGTCATCCGCGTCCAGGGCCCCTCCAGCGCCGCCCCCGAGGCCGCCGGCTCCCTCACCACCGCTCTCGCGGGGGACATCCTCAACTCCACCGCCTCCATTCCCGTCGCCTCCACCACCGGTTTCGCCCCCGGCGACACCGTCTCCGTGCGCAACGACATCACCGACGCCTGGATCACCCAGCACGGCGAACCCGAGTGGCTCGGCCAGGGTGCCAGCCTGGGCGGCCTCGCCTACCGCCGCACTTTGCTCGCGGTGGATTCAATCGGCAAAACCCTTACCCTCGATGCGCCCGTCCGCTACGCGCTCCGACTGCGAGACAACGCCCGCGTCGTCCGTCTTTCCTCCGCCCCTCTGAGCGAGGTCGGCCTTGAAGACTTTTCCTTCGCCAACCTTCAGCACCCCGGCACCACCTGGGCCGAGGACGACTACGACATCGCCGGCACCCCGGGTTACGATGTGTCCGGTTCCTTCTTCATCATGGTGGAGCGCTCCCGCGATTGCTGGGTCCGCCGCCTCGCCACCTACCGGCCCGCCTCGAACACCAGCACCGCCCACCTGCTCAGCGGCGGGCTCAATGTCCGCGATTCCACCCATGTCACCGTCGAGGATTGCTACTTCCAACGCCCCCAATACGGCGGCGGCGGCGGCAACGGCTACATGTTCCGCCTCATTGATTCCGGCGAGTGCCTCGTGCGCCGCAGCGAGGCCCGCCACGCCCGCCACGGCTTCATGGTCGCCGGCATCGGCGCCTCCGGCAACGTCCTCCACGCCAATCTTGACGCCGAGACCGGCCGCGCCACCGGCGCCACCGGCTCCTACGCCACCTCGGGCAAGTCCAGCGATCACCATATGCACTTCACTCAGGCCACCCTCGTTGACATCTGCACCGCCGAGGACAGCTGGTTCGAGTCCCGTTATCGTCCTTCCGGGAGCGCCCCGCGCCACCTTCTCACCGGTGTCCACTCCGTCTTCTGGAACACCCGCGGCACCGGCTCGCTCGCCGCACCGGTGGTCAAAAGCGAGCAGGCCCGCTACGGCTACGTCATCGGCACCCGCGGCACACGCACCGCCGTCGAGCTCCCCCGCGTCGCCCCCGCCGGCACCGATCCGATTGACCACCTTGAAGGGGAGGCCCAGGGCGACACCCTCGTTCCGGAATCCCTCTTTCTCGACCAGCGCGCGCGCCGTCTCGGCCCGGCCGCCTCGTTTCCCGTGATCCCCGCCCTCTCGTTTCCGGCCAACACCGCCACCATCACGCCGCTCGCCTTCAGCATCGCCGGCGACTCCGTATCCGCTGGTTCATTACAGATTGCCTGGAGCGCCCCGGCCGGGGTGGTCTTGACCCCCCTCGATGCCGGAGCCGTCCGCGCACGGGTGCCCGGACCGGGCGACTGGACGCTCACCTGCACGCTGGCCTGGGGTGATTACTCCCGCACCCAGACCATCCTCCTGCGCGCGCTCCCGTCCGCCGCGCTCGAATCGCGATCCATTGCCCCCTTCGCCGACACCTTCATCGAAGGCGCTTCGGCGGGTGACACCAATAACGGCTCCGTCAACACTCTCCGTCTCAAGCGCGCCTCCACGCCCTCCACGACCCGCCACGCCCTCCTGCGCTTCCAGCTCTCCTCCCTCGGCGACGACCTCCCTAAAGCCGCCCGGCTGGTCCTCACCGCCCAGCGTGCCTTCACCACCTACGCCGGGTGGTCGATCGCCGTTCGCTCCGTCGCCGCATCACCAACCTGGACGGAATCCGGCGTCACCTGGAACAACGCACCCGCCTTTGGTGACACCCTTGCGACATTCGCGCCCTCCACCTCCGGCCAGGATGTCGTTGACCTGACCGCCGCGGTTGCCGCCGCCCGTGCTGCCGGCGCCACTGCCCTCGATCTCGCCCTCGTCGTGCTCGCGCAGCCCGACACCACCATCGCCTACTACCACAGCCGGGAGCAATCCGACCCTGCGCTGCGGCCGCGTCTGGAGCTGGATGTCATTCCCTCCGCCGCCCGCTTCGAGACCTGGATCGCCCGCCCTTCCGTTCCCTCGCTTCTCCGTGCCGCCGGCTCCGACCCGGACGCCGACGGCGTTCCCAACCTCCTTGAAATGATCCTCGCCCGCGATCCCGCAGCCCCGGACCCGGCTTCCCCCATCAACCTCGATTTCACCACCGGTTTACTCAGCTTCACGCTCGCCGCCATCGCCCCGGCCGACACCTCGCTTCAGGTCGAGCAGTCTTTCGACCTTATGAGCTGGATGCCGGTGGCCATCCCGCCCGAAGCCACCGGCTCTGCCAACGGCGGTGTCCGGCTGGTCTCGCTGCCACTGGCGGCGCCCGTGAACCGCGCCTTCTGGCGCCTTCGGGCCGCCGCCGAGTGAAACCAGCTAGGCGCAATACACGCCGCCGTTGAGATCGAGTGTCGCGCCGGTCAAGAATCCGTCGTATTCGCTCGCCAGATACGCGACGGCGCGTGCCACGTCTTCCGGTGCGCCGGCGCGGCCCAGCGGGATGCCCGCCACCGTCGCCGCCGCCGACTCGGCCGTGGTGTGCGTGGCATGAAACGAACTGCCGAGGATCAAGCCCGGCGCCAGGCAGTTCACTCGCACGCCCCTCGGCCCCAGCTCCGCCGCCAGCGCTCGCGTCCATGTGATCACCGCTCCCTTCGTCGTCGAGTAGACCAGTGAGCCGCCGTGCCCGCCCTTGCGGCCCGCCAGCGAAGCCAGGTTGACGATCGCACTCGGTGCGGCCGCCGTCAGCGCAGGCAAGGCCCGCTGCGTCACCCACACCAGAGACTCCAGATTGATTGCGAGGCTCGCGCGCAGAAACTCCTCATCAATCTCGCCCAGCCGCCGCCTCGCCACGAGGTCGCCTGCGTTGTTCACCAGAATGTCCAGTCCGCCCAGAGCCTCGACCGCCTGATCCACACAGTGCTCGGCCTCTGCCCGCATGGTCAAATCCGCCTGCACCGCCACGGCCCTGCGCCCCGCCGCAGTGGCGTGCGCAACCACCGCCTCCGCACCCGCCGCCGAATTCCGGTAGGTCACCGCAACATCGCAGCCCCGTTCCACCAGCTCGTGCACGATTGCCGCGCCCAAGCCCTGGCCACCGGCCGTGACTAACACACGTTTTCCCGCCAGCCGGCGGACATGATCGGGGGTATGATTCATAGGAGGAGAACATGCATCCTCTTTACCTGCCCAGCCATCAGAATCCATGCCGCCTACAGTTTATTCGAATCATGAAAACCGGCCCCGCCGCACTTGAATCAACGACAGGGCTGGCGTCTTTCGTTGGCGGCTCCACCTTGTTTCATCGTGACCATTCGCCCCCGCCTTAACTCTGCCCTCGTCCTCGTTGCTTTTCTCGCCGCCGCCTTCGCCGCCGCCGCGCTCGGCGGCCTCGCCACCGCGAGCAGCGTGAAGACGTGGTATCCCACTTTGGCAAAACCCGCTTGGACCCCGCCGCCCTGGCTCTTCGGCCCCGCCTGGACTCTCCTCTACACCGCGATGTCTGTCGCCGCCTGGCGAGTGTGGCGCCTGCCCGCTGACTCCACCGCCGCCCGCGCCTGCACCCTGCGTCTCTGGTGGGCCCAGCTCGCGCTCAACGCCGCCTGGTCGTGGGCGTTTTTCTATTTCCGCAACCCCGCCGCCGGCCTGCCTGTCATCGCTGCACTCCTCGTGCTCCTCGTTTTGCTGCAAATCCGTCTGCTCCGGCTCGATCGCGTCGCCGCCGCGCTCTGGGTTCCGTATGTCCTCTGGGTTTCCTTCGCCTCCGCCCTCAATTTCGAAATCTGGCGTCTCAACTGAAACTCAGTCCGACTCGCCTTCCTGCTTCCATGCCGCGCCGCATCCTCACCGCCTGCCTCCTCCTCACCTTGGCCGGCTGCGCCCACCGCGTCGCGCAGGAACCCGCCTCCACCTCGTCCGAGCCCCAACCCGCCGCGTCGCTCACCCCCGCCGCAACCGCTCCCGCGCCCAGCGCAACCACCACGCCGGTCGCCCGCGTCACTGTGCCGGGCGAGTCCTTCACCCGCGCCGACCCCGCCAAGCCGCTCGCCCCCAGCCTCGTCGTCACCACCCAGGTTGCGTATTCAGATTTATTCTACGCGTCCCTCCTCGGCGTCGGCCCCGGTTTTCGCCAGGTCAAAACGCTCTACCGCGGCCAGCGCGCCTTCGTTCTTCCCTTCGCGGTCAACTACGCCGTCGCCTCCGATGGGCGCACCGATCTCACCTTCGAGCTCTCCCTGCTCAAGGCCAACGGCGCCGCCGACGGCACGCCGCTCCACGGTGTGCTTTACCAGGGCAAAGTCGCCGACCCGCGCCAGCTCTTCCTCCCCGCCACCCTCATCAATTACTACGCGGAGCCCGCCGACCCCCTCGGCCTCTGCCGCCTCACCGCCCGCATCCACGATCACCTCGGCGGGGATGACCTCACCCTCACCGAAACCATTGTCCTCGCCGATTACACCCCGCCTCCTTTGCCTGCAGGCCTTGAAGTCGAACCGTGGCTTCAGGGCTACTACCAGAGTCCCGCCCCCGAGCTCGCTCTGCCCGCCCTCGCCGCCTTGTTCGACCAGCTCACCACCGCCCGGCGCAACACCGCCCTGCCCACCATCATCGGCTTCTACGACCAGGTGCTGAACGACAACCCGTGGCTGCTCCCCGCCTTCACCGCCCGCCTCGCCGCCGCCGAACCCAACGAGGCCTACGCCCTCTCCGTCGTCCTCGGCTTCCACTTGCGCAACGCCACCCAAGCCCCCGCAGGCTGCACCCCCGAAGCCTTTGAGCGCATCGAATCTTTCCGCACCTACGCGTGGACCAACCCCGACGCCGCCATCACCGAGGCCGACCAAATCAACTGCCTCTGGGGACGCTTTTTTGCCAGCGGCCTCTACGCCCCCGTCAGTCGTTTGCTCGAACCCCTCGACGCCTACGCCGACCTCGGCGCCACCGCCCGCTTCAACGCCGCCCAAGCCTCCGCTCCCGCCGCAGACGCCGCCGCCGTAGCGCCCACGGAGACCACCGAAACCCCGCCCGCTGTTTTCCGCGAGCAACTCCTCCGCGGCGCGCTCTGGTCCCTCGGCGACAACGCCAAACGCCACCCGCTCGTCCGCGCCTACCTCGATCTCACCCTGCGCAACGGCAAACTCGCCGAGATGCCCCGCACCTTGATCAGCCGCTTCCTGACCCCTCCCGCCGAGACGCCGCCCGTGAAAAACTGACGCCGCGTCGGTCTTACCGCCCGACGCCGCGCTGCCTCACCGCCTCGAAGAGCGTGATGATCGTCGCCATCGCGACATTGAGCGAGTCCGCCTGCCCCGCCATCGGGATGCGCACGCGCTCATCCGCCTCCGCCAGCCAGAAGTCGCTCAACCCATACTGCTCGCTGCCCATCACGATTGCCAGCGGCCCGGTCAGGGCCGTGTCCGTATGCAGCGCCGTCGCCGAGGGCGTGGTCGCCACCGCACGCACGCCCTGCTCCTTTAACCAGGTCCGCACCTCGCGGCTCTCCGCGATGATCACCGGCACCGAAAACAACACCCCCGTCGAGGCCCGCACCACGTTGGGATTAAACAAATCCGTCACCGGATCGCACACGATGAGCGCATCCACCCCCGCCGCGTCCGCGCTGCGTAAAATCGTGCCAAGATTCCCCGGCTTCTCAATCGCCTCCACCACCAGCAAAAAGGGGTCAGGCCGAGAAACGTTGATTTTTTCGCCCAGCATCACCTCCAAATCCGCCAGCTCCCGCCGCCACTGCGGCGCCACCGCCAGCAGCCCGTCCGGCCGCTCCCGATACGCCACCTTCGCGAACGCGTCCTTGCTCAGCTCAAAAACCTGTGCCCCCGCCGCCTGCGCCTGCGCGATCAACTCGGGCTCGTTGCCCTGGTCGCCCAGATACCACTCGGGACACACATAGAGCTCGGTGAGTCGCACACTCTTGTCCAATGCCCGCCGGATTTGCCGGTAACCTTCCACCAAGAACACCCCCGCCTCGTCGCGCGGACGCCGGTCGCGCAGCTTCACGAGCTGTTTCACGCGGGGATTTTGCAGGCTGGAAATTTTTTCGACGATCACGGGAATGGAGAAATCACGAAACACCCGAAACACACGAACGAAAAACCAAACCTCGTTTCCGCCCCTTTCGTGTGTTTCGTGTCTTCCGTGGCCCGCAAAAACTCCTTCAACTCCCATCCCTTCCCCTACCATCACGAGCTCGAGGTCGAGATCGCCACGCTCACGAACCTCGGCTCCGGCCTTGCCCGCGTTCCCCTGCCCGGCGACCCCGAGGCCCGCTGGGTGCTCATGATTCCCTTTACCCTTCCCGGTGAAAAGGTCCGCGTGCGCGTTTTCCGCAACCACAAGAACTACTCCGAGGCCGACCTCGTCTCCGTCCTCGTCCCCGCCCCCGAGCGCACCTCCCCGCGCTGCCCGCTCTTCACGCGCTGCGGCGGCTGCCAGTATCAACACCTCAACTACGAGGCCCAGCTCGCCTGGAAACGCCGCCACGTCGAGGAGCTCCTCAAACACATGGCCGGCCTCGAGCATCCCGTCGCCCCGGTCATCGGCTCGCCCGTTTCTTACGGCTACCGCTCCAAGCTCACCCCCCATTTCAACCCGCACCAGCACCCGCCCGGCCGCCCCGAGGCCGTGCCGTCCGCCGAAAACTTCCCCATCGGCTTTCTCCGCCACGGCAATCGCTTCGAGCTGATTGATGTTCCCGCCTGCCCCATCGCGACCGACGCCATCAACGCCCGCCTCACCGACCTTCGCGGCAAGGTCCGCGCCCGCGCCGCCACCGGCGGCTACCCGCGCGGCTCCACCCTGCTCATTCGCGATGCCTCCGGCCACGTCACCACCGATTACGATGAGATCATCACCGAGACCATCACCCCCGCCGACGGCTCCGCGCCGTTAAAACTGCGGTTTCTCGCCCGCGATTTTTTCCAAAACAACCCCTTCATCCTCCCCGCCTTCACCGCCTACGTCCGCGCCCAGGCCGCCGCCTCCGGCGCACGTTTCCTGGTGGACGCCTACTGCGGCAGCGGCCTCTTCGCGTTGAGTGCCGCCACCGCTTTCGAACAGGTCGCCGGTATCGAGATCAGCGAGAGCAGCATCGTCTTCGCCCGCCAGAACGCCACCGCCAACGGCCTCGCCAATGTCACCTTCCAGGCCGGCGACGCCGCCGACATATTCGCCGGCCTGACCTTCGCTCCCGCCGACACCGCCGTCATTATAGATCCGCCCCGCAAAGGCTGCGACGAGTCCTTCCTGAAACAACTCTTCGCCTACGGCCCCCGCGCCGTGGTTTACGTCTCGTGCGACCCCGCGACGCAAATGCGCGACCTCCGCGCCTTCACCGCCGCCGGCTACGAACTCACCGCCGTGCAACCCTTCGACCTCTTCCCCCAAACCCGCCACCTCGAGTGCGTCATCACCCTGCGGAGGATGCCAACACCGTCCGCGTGATCGCCCACGCCAGCGCGAAAAGCGCCGCACACCGCGTGGCGCCACGGCTCCAGCCAGTCTTTGCCCCGTTTTTCCTTAGCCTCGTTGATCGCGTAGGAAACGTAACCCACCAGCAGGGGCGCGGCCACTAACATGAATACCCGGCCCGCGACCGAACCGGGCCATAAAATCGGGAAAAACAACGCGCTCAACCATCCCGCTCCCGCGCCAAGAACGATGGCCGCGACCACCGCG
>JAIYBI010000452.1 GCA_027488595.1 Opitutaceae bacterium
CCGCGACCGCCGCTTCATGCGGACCGGAGTGCTGGCGAAGATCCAGTTTCGCGGTGTGGAGCCCGAAGGTATCGAGCCGCGAAAGGCTCTCGCGCAGCTCGCCTTCCGCGAGAATGGCCCCGCGCCCGGCGGCAAGGGAGTGGCTGAGTTCGCCTAGGATTTCGCGCACATCGTCGGTGCGCAGCATGGGCTCTTCTATGGCGGACTCGGGAGTCGCGATTATCCCCGGCACGTTGCGCACGGCGGTTTCCAGTCGTTCGCGGAGGCCGGCCAGCACGAGACGGTAGGGTTCGTGTGGATACCGTTTGGCCAGAGTCTCGACCCGCTTGGAAAGATGACGATTCTCGCGCAGGAGTTTCTTCATTCCCGGCGTGATGACTTCGCGGCGATCGGAAACGGTGAGGCTGCGGCCCAGCTCACGCACGTCGCAGGAGAGCTTTTGCATCGCGAGCAGGCGATGCAGCTCCAGCACCTGCTGGGTGACCGCCGCCGTGACGTTCGGGTTGCCGTCGCGATCGCCGCCAATCCACGAGCCAAAGGTCAGCCAGCGCACGGGAGCTCGGACGCCCGGGTAGTGGCGGGCGAGAGCGGCACAGAGGTCATTTTGCAAGCGCGGCAAAGCCTCGTAAAGAGTGGTGTCGAAATACCAAAGCCCCGTCTTGGCTTCGTCAGTGACGAGGGGGCGTTCAACGCGGCTGCGGTCGGTCAGCCAAAGCGACGCGATCTCGCGCTCGACGGCGGCGGGGTCACCAAGTTGTCCCGGTGCCTGGCCGACATCACGCTGGAGCAGGTGGGCGAGACGGCGAAGTTTGGTGAGCAAGGTTCTGCGTTTGGACTCGGTGGGATGAGCGGTGAAAACCAACTCGATGGCGACGCGGTCCACGATGGATTGCATGGCGTCGGACGAGACGTGTTTCGCTTTCAACTCGGCCACCGCGGATTCGATGGATTCGCGCAAAGGGGCCAGGTGCTCGCGCGGTCCGGAACGGGAGAGCGCGGCGCGGCGTCTGCGGAGCAGCACAATGCGGAAATTTTCCTCTGCGAGATTCACCAGCTCGAAATAAAGCGTGAAGGCCATCGCTTGATTAAAGGCCTCGGTTGGCGTGAGTGCCTTCACCGCCGCCGTCAATTCGCGTGCGGAGCCTGCATCGCCGGCGCGGGCGGTCTTGGCGAGGCCGCGCAAACGCTCCACGGTGTGCAAGGTCTCCGGCCCCTCCAACCGGGTGATAACGCGGCCCAGCGCTGAGCCCAGCACCCGCACTTCGGCGCGAAGGCTGGATAAATCATTAATGGCGATGGATTTTTTTTCGGACGCGGTTTTTGAAACCATATGGATTTTGGGGAGTTGCCGGACGGGGCGCGAAGTTGCCCCGTGCGGAGCGACTCGCAAAGCGAAAAGTGGGCCAAAACACGCCACGCCATCATTCGCCTCTAAAACATCCAAGCAACGGGAGCTTGCTTGCCCGGTGGGCTCCGCTTTGCTCCGCCGATTGTGATACGCCGCATCGCCCCGCTTACCATCGCCCTGCTCGTCGCCTTCTCCAGCCTTCGCGCCGCCGAGTTTGCACCTCCCGAGCTCACCGCCCAGAGCACCCGCCTCACCCCCGAGGAATCCGTCTTCACCGGCGAAGCGCGCCTCGCCCACCAAGGCATCATACTCAACGCCGACGAGATCGTCTACCGGTCCGGCGAACGCCTGGCCATCGCGCGTGGCAATGTTGTTCTCACTCGCGGTGACCAGCGCCTCGTCGCAGAAGTCGTGCGTTACCACCTGGATACCCGCATCTTTACCGTTGGTCGCTTCCGGGTTGGCCAGCAAGAGGTCCTCGCCGAGGGTGCAAGCGCCCAGGGCAATCCGGAACGCCTGGATGTGAATCAGGCCACCGTATCCTTCGGCGAGCCCGAGCCGATCAACCCCGTGATTCGCTCCGGTAAAATGAGTTACCTGCGTCCCGCCGACCGCCCCGAGGTCGTCCGCTTCGAGCAAAATCGCGTCGGCATCGGCGCTGTTAACCTCCTTCCCTTGCCCACTTTTCAGGAGACACCCTCCGATCCCTCCCTCAACGGATTCGAAGTCTCGGGCGGTTTCGATGGACGACTCGGGGCGTTTCTCGACGTCGGGGTGACCTCCCCCGTCGCCCCCGGCGTCGGACTCGGTGGCGAGCTCGGCCTCTTCAGCAAACGCGGCGTGCTCTTTGGCCCGATAGGAAAATACGACACTTTCGGCGCCGACGGCCTCGGCGCACGCGGCGTGTTTCGCACCGGCTACATTAAAGATACCGGCAAGACCTGCCTCGACCTGATCGGCCGACCCATCGCCGACTCGCGCGGCTACATTGATTGGGAACATCATCAGGTCATCGCGCCCTCGCTCACCCTCGACGGCCGCCTGAACTACTGGAGCGACTCCGAGGTCACCCGCGACTTTCGCAAGGACGACTTTAACAAGGTCCAGGCACCCGACAACTGGCTCGAAGCCGGCTACTCATCCAACAACTACATCGTTTCCGCCTTCACCCGCGTCCGAACCAACGATTTCTCCGTCGTCCAGGAACGCCTGCCCGAGATCCGGTTCGACGGCCTGCCGGTCGAGGTCGGCGCCGGCATTTACCACCGCATCAACGCCGGCATCGCTTCGCTCCGCGAAGATCCCGTGCTCGCCGGTCCCAACATCACCAGCCAGCGCGCCGATCTCTACTACGGGGTGAGCCGGCCCTTCTCTCCCCGCGAGTGGTTCAGCCTCACTCCGGTCGCCGGCGCGCGCATCACTCACTACGCCGAGACCGCGCCCGGCAGCTCCGAGGGCAACTACACCCGCACCGTCGGTGAGTTCGGTTTCGACGCCAAGGCATGGGAACACAGCGCCACTTGGGATTACCAAAACAAGCGTTGGGGCATCAACGGCCTCCGCCACATCGCCACCCCCACCCTCTCCTACCGCTTCAGCCCCGCCGCCGACAATGGCCGCAGCCACATCCCCGTCATTGATGACGACGTGTTCAGCACCTACCTCCGCCCCCTCGGCATCGCCGACCAGCGCAACATTGATCGCCTGCCCGCGACCGACACCCTCCGCCTCGGCTACGAACACGTGCTGCAAACCCGCGACAAGGTCTACGGCTCCCGCGACCTCGCCCGTCTCAGTTTTGCCTTCGATGAACACAGCACCGCGCCCGTCGCCGCATCCCAACTCGCTCGGCGCGACGCCACCGATGTCCACACCTTCTTCGCCCTCACGCCAGTCCACTGGCTGAGTTACGATCTTTACAACCGCACCACCCTCCAGTCTGGCAAAACCCAGGAACTCAACACCGGCCTCACTTTCCGCGACGCCGACATCTGGACCATGCGTCTCGGCACCCACTACCTTGAAGACCCCGTCGC
Organism: Opitutaceae bacterium; assembly: GCA_027488595.1. Classification (GTDB taxonomy): domain Bacteria; phylum Verrucomicrobiota; class Verrucomicrobiia; order Opitutales; family Opitutaceae; genus IMCC26134_A. Next base: position 3,385 of record JAIYBI010000452.1, read on the forward strand.
TGCCCGCGTCCTCGAGCAATACACCTTCGACCTGACCCGCCGATTCAACGAGCTCTACTCCGCCCGCATCAATCTCGTTTACGATTCCCGCGCGAGCATCTTCACCCAACAAAACTACATCTTCCAGCAGCGCCTCAGCCGCTTCTGGCTCTTGAGCTACGTTTTCTCCCTCTACGACGGCGATACCCGGCAGGACGACTACGGCTTCACCGTCCGCGTCGAGACCACCGCCTTCTGATCAACCTCGCGTGAGCGTCGCCCGTAATCAGGCCCGCATCGCGCGCGATCTTTGGCGCCGACTGCAGCCCCTCGCCCGCGGCACCCCCGCGGTTTTACAATCCTTGCTGGCCGACCGCCGCTTCGGCTCGCGCGATCGTCGTCTTTACCGCGAACTGCTCGTCACCGCCATCCGTCACGCGCGTGTCCTCGCGCCCCTGGCCGATGCCGAGGATGAGACGTGGGCCGCCCACCTCGCCCTCGCCTGCGCCGAGAACCGCGACACCGCCCTCTTTCGCGAGGCATTCGCCGCCGCGTCGTCGGCGGCGCCCTGCGAAGCTTTAGCGAAGGAGGGCCACACCGCACCGTCCGCGCTCGATCTCGTGCCGGAGTGGTTCGCCACCGAGGTGGATACCGGCCAGCCTGCCGCCTCCGTCGCCTCCGCCTTGCTCACCCGCGCCCCGCTTTGGGTGCGGCTGCAAACGTCCGATCCCTCCCGCGTCTTTGCCGAGTGGGCCGCCTTGAATTGGACATCCGCCCCCCACCCCGCCCTGCCCGATGCCTGGCGCCTGCCCGCAGAGACGCCCGTCACCTCCTCCCTCGCGTATGAGGCAGGCCACTACGAGGTCCAGGACCTCGGCTCGCAGCTCATTCTCGCCTCCCTCGGCCTCGATCCGGCAACGGCACCCGCGGCGCGCTGGCTCGATGCCTGCGCCGGTGCCGGCGGCAAGACGCTCCAGCTCGCCCGCCTGCTCGGCCCCGCCGCACAAGTTGACGCCACCGATATCCGCCCCGCCGCTCTCAACGAACTCCGCGCCCGCGCCACCCGCGCCGGCCTGCGCAACATCCGCACCGTGCCGCAGCTCGCGCCTTCCCACTTCGGCAGCTACGACGGCGTCCTGGTGGACGCACCTTGCACCGGTAGCGGCACGTGGCGCCGTTCGCCGCACCTGATGGCCTGCACCACGTTCGCCGATCTCGACGCGGCCGCCGCACTCCAAGGTCAGCTCCTCGCTGACTTTCCCCGCTACGTGCGACCGGGCGGCCTGCTGGTTGACGCCACGTGCTCGGTTTTTCGTCGCGAAAATCGCGCCGTCGCCGCCGCCTTCCTCGCCGCCCACGCCGCCGATTTCGACGCCGAGCCGCCCGCATGCGACTTTGGGTTTCCTCCGCTCGCCGACGGTCCGGCCGGCCTCGCAATCACTCCGGGCCTCCACGACAACGACGGCTTCTACGTCGCTGCGTTTCGCCGACGCCCCGCGACCACGCCACTTTGACGTTGCCCGGTCCCGACCAGCACCAAACATCCGTCCTTTATCACCGTGGTTCCCGACGCCGATCTTCGTATCAAGCTGCCCGTTTTCGAGGGCCCGCTCGACTTGCTCCTCTTTCTTATCCGCAAGAATGAGCTGGATATCTACGACATCCCGATCGAGTCCGTCACCCGGCAATACATCGCCGTCATTCGCGAGATGAAGTCGCTCGATCTCGATGTGGCGGGCGAGTTCTTCGTCATGGCCGCTTCGTTGATGGAGATCAAAAGCCGCATGCTTCTCCCGCGCGGTCTCGCCGCCGTGAACGACAACCCCGACGACGACGCCCTCGACCCGCGTTGGGAACTCGTCCACCAGCTCCTCCAGTATAAGAAATTCAAGGAGGCCGCCGCCAAACTCGACGAGCTCGCCGTCTTCCAGCGCGACTTGCTCGCCCGTCACGTCTCCGTCCTCTCGGTCGCCCATCAGGATCGTGTCCTCAAGCCCGTGGACCGCATCGAACTCTGGAACGTCTTCAACATCGTCCTCCGCCGCCTCGCCGAAAAACTGGTCGTCGGTGAAATTCAGGACGAGCAGGTCACCGTCGCCGATAAAATGGAGGAGTTGCTCGTCTACCTCCGCACCCACAAACGGTTCCTCTTCACCGATCTTTTCCAAGGCACCGTCACCGTGCGCGTGCTTGTCGCCACCTTCGTCGCCGTCCTCGAACTCACGCGTCTCCGCAAGATGCGCATCCACCAGGACGAGGCCTACACCGACATCATCTGCACCGCAGTCCCCGACGACGACACCGGCCCCGTCCTGCTCGCTCCCGACGCAGAAGTGCAAAAGCCGCTTGAAACGCCGCCCGAAGAAAACAGCTTGGCTTCGTGAGCAAACGCGAGCGCCCAGTCCCTTCCGCCAAGTCAAAGCCCAAACCCGCCGCCTCCGGCGCGAGTTTGCTCGGTGTCGGGCTCGATAACACCGACGGCCACAAACGCCTCACCACCGGCGATAAATTTGTCCTCGTCGGCGGCTCCGCCGAGACCCACGAACGCATGGCCGAGACCACCATCAAGACCTTCGAGGAACTCAAACGCCGCGATAAACACCTCGAAACCGTGGATCCCCGCGAGCTCGCCGATATTCTCCATAAATCCACTCCGCGTTGAGAACGATTGCGTTCCGCGCCAAGCCACCCCAAACCTCCTTCCTCTCGTTATGAGCAACACACCCGCCCCCGCCCCCGCTCCCGATAACAACGCTCCCGTGGCGCCCAAACTGACCCTCACGCCCAAGCCCCCCGCACCCGTCGCCACTCCCCTCGTCGCTCCCGCTCCGGCAACCGTCGCCGCAATCGCACCTGCCGCCGCGCCTGCTCCGGTCGCCGCTGCTCCTGCGCCGGTCTCGGCTCCCAAGCCTTCCTTGCGTTTGCAGGCCAACCCGGGCGCGGAGACAAAGCTCCCGAATGGCGGCGCCTTCACCTCTCCCATGCCCAAGATTGACGCGGCGGCGGACGCCGTCTCCCCGATTTTCGCCGTCATCTCCGGCATCGCCGCCGCCGCGGCCATCACGTTCGCAGTGCTCCTTTTTCTTAAGTCCAAATAATCGTCCGTTTCCCTTAATCCTTCCTTTTCCATGTCCGACAAACTCGCTCACTTCGACTCCGATTCCTTCAAGACCGCCATCGCCGGCCCCGTTCCCGTTCTCGTGGATTTCTGGGCTCCGTGGTGCGGCCCCTGCAAAGCCATCGCCCCCATCCTCGAAGAGCTCGCCACCGAGTTCTCCGGCAAGGTGCTGATCGGCAAGGTCAACGTTGACGACCATGGCGACCTGGCCGGTCAGTTCAACGTCCGCGCCATCCCCACCATGCTTCTCTTCAAAGGCGGCGCTCTCGTCGAGACTCTCGTCGGTATGCAGTCGAAGGATACCTTGAAGGCCAAACTTACCGCGAAGCTCTGAGCAGTCTGTCCCTGCATTCGCGAACGTTTTTTCGGTTCGTAATCATCGCCCGTTCTTCCCCAAGGCCGGGCTTTTTTGCGGACGCCTTCGTCGCGGCGTCAGCGCGTCGTAGATCCCACCAGCGCCGTCTTGAGATCTTTCCGCCAGTTGCCGGTTTTCGCATCATACGCACCGAAGCCCGAGCAGAATTCCCAATACGCCCAGCTCATGCCGAGCCGCGCAGCCTCTGTTCTCACGAACCGCGTCCACTTCACACGCGATTCCATGTCGGCCTTCCCGTAAGCTCCGAACTCCCCCAGGAAAACCGGACGCCCGTGCTCGCGTCCCCAGGTCGCGGCCTTCTCCAAATCGCCCCGCACCGCCGCCTGCTCCGCCTCGGTCTCTGTCCAGCTTAGCGCCGGCCACTGGTCCGCGCCCTTGACCCATCCCGCGCCCTGGTGGGTGAATTTGAAGGGGTCGTAGTAATGCACCGTCACGATCAGATTTTTATCCGTCTCCGGCAGACGAAGACTTTCCAGGGCGCGAATCGCATTCCACGACACCGGCCCCACGATCACCGGACGCGTCGGATTCGATTTCCTCACCGCCGCCAATAACACCGGTATCGCCGCGTTCCACTTCTCCGCGTTCAGCGCGTCGTGCGGCTCGTTATAAAGTTCGAAATACACCGACGCCGGGCGGTTCCGGTAACGCTCCGCGATCTGGGTCCAAATCGCCGCCAGCCGCGCCAGATGCTCGTCCGGTGCCTTGTCCATTTCTCCGTAGTGGTGCACATTCACCACGATGTTGAGCCCGTTGGCAGTCGCCTGCTCCACCGCCCAGTCCACCCGCGCCGCAAACGCAGCATCAATCGCATAAGGCGCTTCCTTCGCCGCATGGGCCGACCACTTCGTTGGCAAACGGACCGTATCGAAACCCGCCGCACGGATGGCCTTAAAATACTCCGCCTTCAAAGTCACACCCCACGCGCCTTCGACCGGTGCCTCCAGAGCGTTGCCGAGGTTGATTCCCCGCCCGAGCCGCGCGTTGGCCGCCGCGATCGGTTCGACCAACACTTCCGCGCGGCCGTCCGCAAAACTCAGGCCGAATGCCAAAACCAAGGCCGCCGCCGCAAGGGATAGCTTCATCGCACCACCCTGCGCTCCGCATCCGTCGCTGGCCAGTCTTCAAACTCGGGTTGACGTTTTACCGTAAACGCCATCGCCCGCGCTTTTCCGCGCCCGCTCTGGACTCGCCCGACGCGACGCCCCTTCCTGAACCCATGCCCGATTTTGACCACCTCGACTGGACCGCGCTCGACCGCCTCCGCGCCGCGTTCCTTGGCGACGCCTCCGCCCGCTCCACCCCGTATTGGCAAACCCACGACACGCTCGCCGCCTACGACGCCACCTACGCCGAGCGCATCGGCTGGAAATGGGACGATCTTCTCCGCGAACTCGCCGTCCGCGCCTGGACTCCTCCCGCCGGCACCGTGCTGGTGGACTGGGGCTGCGGCAGCGGCGTCGCCGGCCGTCGCGTGCTCGCCGCCTTCGGTGCCGCGCACTTTTCCGGCCTCCATCTCCACGATCACGCCCCCGAGGCAGTTGCCTTCGCCTCCGCCCGCGCCCGCGGGGATTTCCCCGCGCTCCCGCTGCTCGACTCGCCCGGCTTCCGCCTCTCCGCCGCGCCCTTCACCCTCGTCGTCAGCCACGTGCTCAACGAACTCCCGCCCGAGGCCCGCGCCATCCTGCTCGACCTCGCCGCCCGCGCCGCCGCCGTGCTCTGGGTGGAACCCGGCACCCACGCCGACAGCCGCGCTCTCGCCACCGTTCGCGATGGTTTCCGCGCGACCCACCGGCTCGTCGCGCCCTGCACCCACTGCGAAGCCTGTCCGCTCTTCGCCGAGGCCAACGCCCGCGATTGGTGTCACTTCTTCGCCGCCCCGCCCCCCGGCGTTCAAAACGACGCCTCCTGGGTCCGCTTCTCCCACCGCGCCGGCATAGATCTCCGCAGCCAGGCCTACAGTTGCCTCGTGCTCGACCGCGCCACGACGTCCGCCCTGCCGCCCGTCCCCGTCGGCACGCAAGCCGCGCGCGTGCTCGGCCGCCCCGAGGTTTTTAAACCCTACGCCCGCCTGCTCGCCTGCGCCGCCGACGGCCTGCACTTCCTCGAACTCTCCAAACGCACCGACCCCGCCCTCGTCAAACGCCTCGCCAAAGATCCGCCCCTGCCCCTCTACGCCCTCGCCCGCGACGG
>JAIYBI010000036.1 GCA_027488595.1 Opitutaceae bacterium
TCACCGAAGTCAGCAACATAGGTAATTTTGATTTCCATACCACCTATGGTCGCGACCGTGGCACCTTCGGCGAACCCGCCAAGAGTGGAGGAGACGGAGGCACCGCTCTCCAACTGGAAGATACCGAAGGCATCTCCTGCAACCGGCACGAAGCTCAGCCACTGTTGGACGTTAAGCGTGCTACCCGTGAGATCGAGGGTGGCGGTGGCGCCGGAGAGCTTGATGCGGTCGTATTCCTCGGTGCCATTGAGGGTGAAGGCCGTGCCGCCGAGTTCGATGAGAACTGTGCCCGCGATGTAGAGATTGTCGCCGGTCACGAGCGAGCCGGGGCTATTGCCAGGGGCGAGGAAGCCGCCGTTTTGAACGGTGATATCACCGCTCAGTGCGCCGCCGCCGCCGAGGGTGGCACCGGTGCCGATGATCTTTGCGCCCACTCCTCCGAGGGTGCCATTAACGGTGAGGAGTCCACTGGAGACAGTGGTGGTGCCGTCTACATTGACGATAACGCCGGAGGAAATCGTGGTCGCGGCAGTGACAGCCAGTGTGCTGCCAAGATTCAAGGTGTTGCCCGAGGTGCCGAGGTTGCCGCCGGAGACCGTCGCGGCGTTGGGGAATGTCGCGTTACCGGTCAGGCTGCCGGTGCTTGATACGAGCAGGGTGCCGGAGCCGCCGATGGCACCGTTTACGCCGAGGGCACCATTGACGGTGAGCGTGCCGGAGGTGACCGCCGTCGTGCCGAGGACATTCACGGTGGACGAAGCGACCACGGTGTTCGTGCCCGTGCTGGTGAAGTTATTGGCAAGAGTGAGGGTGTTGCCTGCGCTGCCGATAGAGGCTGTAGAGGACAGGGTAACTGCGCCGCCGACGATGCCCGAGCCGCCGAGGGTGGCGGATGAGCTGACATTCACTGCGCCGGTGGAGGCGGTGGTGTTGCCGTTGATGAGCACGGAGCCGGAACCCTTGAAGTCGGAGATACCGTTGTAGCTGTTATCGCCGTTGAGCGTCAGGGTGCCGGAGCCAGTCTTCTCCAGTCCGCGAATACCGGTTGAATTGTTAAACACGCTTCCGTTGACCGTCGTGTTACCGGCCCCGGAAATTGTTACAGTGTTGTTAGCGGTGGAGCTGATATCGAGGTTGCCGCCGAATACGATGCTCAGATTTGCGTTGCTGTTGGTAAGCGTGCGCCCACCGGATCCAGCAGAAGTCACGACGCTGTTGCCAGTGAAGGTGAGGCTCGTGGCGTTGCCACTGCTGGCAGTAAACTTCATGTTATGTCCTGTATCGGAGACGGATCCATAACTCCCAAGGGTATAGTCACCGCCCGCAGCAAGATCCAGAGTTCCGGTGCCATTGCTGGAGCTCGAGCCACTCAAGACAGTTCCCGAACTCAGAGCATTTGTGTTTGAAAGCTTAAAAACCGAAGTCGAAGGAGCCACCGACCCCCCGTCGATTGTAACCGCACTGGACGCAAGAGTCCCGGTGATCTCAATGTTACCTTCAGAAAGCGTGGTTCTTCCGGCGTAAGTTGAGTTGCCAGACAGGACCAGCGTGCCGGTGCCGACCTTGGTGAGGGAACGCGTGCCGCCGGATTGGCCGACGCCACCGGAGAGGGTGATGTTTCCGGCGCCGATCACCGTGTTGGCATTCAGGGTCACAGCGCCGCCGAGACTGGCCGCCGAACCGCTGTTGATGAGTGCGCCGGCACCTGTGATGCCGTTGCCGTTCAAGCCGACCGCCTCAGCGCCGATGGTCTGTCCATTCAGATTGAGGACACCGCCGGAACTCACCGTAGTGCCGCCATCCGTGGTGCCGAGTGCGTTAGCATGGCCGAGCCTGAGGGTCGAACCGCTGGCCACCGTTGTGTTGCCGGTGTAGATATTGTTTCCACTAAACGTCGTGGTTCCGTTGCCAGTGACGGCTAATGTGTTGTCTTGGTTGCTGGCTCCGTTGTCGATCTGTCCACTGATCAATAGATCCGCCGTGCCTGCAAGAGTGATGGTCGTGGCACTGGGTGAATTCGAAATGCGGAAGCCGCGAAGCTGAACCGTGTTACCCGCCCCGTCGAACTGGAAGGTGCGGCTTGTAGTGGCGCTGGTGTTATCAAGAGCGCCCATCGCAAGCGTCACCCCAGTGCCCAGAACACTGATCGTGCGGCTGCCGGTGGCGGTCACCGTGCCCGTGCCGAGATCCAAGTTATTGGCCGACGTGCTGCCCGAGGTGCCGAACGTGTAAACGGTGCCTTGATTGTTCAAGGCGACCGCATTGTTGCCCGCATTCACGATGGCTCCGCCGCTGGTGTTGTTGAGGAAAGTATCGGTGGTCCACGTGAAGGTTCCATTGCCCAAGGCATTGGCATTATTCACATTCAAGGTGCCATTGCCGCTGACCGTAACACCGCCGGAAGCCAGCGAATTGTTGCCGCTGAGCGTGAGTGTTCCACCGCTGACAGTGGTGAGACCGCTGTAGCTGTTGTTTCCGCTTAGGGTTTGGGTGCCGGGTCCAGTCTTGGTCACGTTGATTTTACCCACGCCACCTGCCTCCGTGATTGTGCCGCTGAAATTGGCACCATTACCATGGTTGATTGTGAGGGTGCCGGTGCTGCCGGAGGTGATATTGCCAGATGAGAACGACGAGGTGACCGTGCCGCCACCCGCAAGAGAGTAGACCTCTGGGCTGCGCATGGTCGCATTGCCGGAGTTGATGCCGTCGCCCATTTGGAGAACGCCGCCGCCTCGCGATACGGGGGCGTTAAGAGTAAGCGCCGGTGCGTTTGTTCCCGTGCCAAAAAAGCTGCCTGTGCCGCCAGTCAAACCGACGCCGTCATCAAGCGTCAAAGCGGCGTTGTTGGCAAAGTTTACCACGCCAAGGGCTCTTGCTGGGGAAGGAACCGTGGCATTGCCGGTGGTGGTTGTGAGGGTTAACGAGCCATTCTGAACGGTGCTGTTCCCTCCAAAGATGGCATTGTTATCGAACCGGAAAATTTCTGCGCCGGATGCGTAAGGCACAGTAGCGTTACTGCTCGCCCTTCCCAGTGTAATGATGCGGTTGACACCGCCCAAGTCTACCGTGCCCATCAGACTGAGACGGGAGTTGTTAGCTGTAGAGCCGATCGTGATGTTGCCACCGACATTAATCCTCGGCACGTAGAGTGCGAGGTTGGAGCCACCGCTGATCGCCAGCGTGGTTCCTTCCCCGAGGGTAAGGTTGCCGGTGCCGATGGGGCTGACGCTCACCGTGCCCGTGCCGCTCGGCACAGCGTTCGAACCGATTAGGAGCGTGCCGCCGGTTACGTTTGTGCCGCCGCTGTAGGTGTTGTTGCCGGACAGCGTTTGGCTGAAACTTCCGATTTTCTCGACATTGATGACACCCAAGCCTGCGCCGCCGAGGATGAGGGTGTTGGATGTGGAGGCGTTTGCGGTGGGGTTCAGGGTCAGGGTCGAGGGAGTTCCGGCCTGGTTAATGATTGATATTCCGGCTAGGCCGGTAGTCAGACCGTTCAAGGTCTGATTGTAGCCGTTGAGATCGACTGCGGTTGCATTTCCGGTGGAAGTCACACCAGAGATGGTCCGATTCGTTGGCAGGGCGTTGTTAACCCCGAGGCGGACGCCGCCGTAGCCACCGGCGGTAGTGGCGGCCGAGAAGACCGTCGAGTTGTCGCCGAAGGAGTTGCCTGTGCCCGAGAGAATGACCCAGTCCCCGGAGACGCCAGTGCGGAACAGGATGGTGCCGGTGGTGACACCTGACGCTTGGGTGATGTTCCCTGTTACGGTGAGCGATGCGCCATCTTGTGTGCCGATGCGGTTGGCGCCGCCGTTAGCTCCAATTTCGATGTTGCCGGCGTAGGTGTTGTTGCCGCTGACGCTTTGCAGCGCACCACGGCTTCCTACGCCAGCCCCGACGATGGTGAGTGTCTCGCCGCTGCCGAAGGTGCCGCCTCCAGACAGGCCGAGCGATGCACCCGAGGCCACGGTGGTGCCTGCGGCGGTGCTTCCCAGTGTCCCGGATCCGCTCAGAATGATCGCCCCGGTCCCGCCGATGGTGGTGACACCGGTGTAGTTGTTGCCGGCCGAGCTGAGGGTGAGGTTGCCGGCGCCTAGCTTGGTGAGGCCGAGAACTCCGAGGTTGGTGGTGGTGTAGTCGACAGGCTGGGTGTAGTTGCCATTGGTGGTGTCGATACCGAAAGCACCGCTGGTCTTGGTGGCGTTGGACAGCAGGTTGTTCACTTCGGTGTCGGTCCAGCCGCTGCCGCCGACTTGCACTCCGAGAGTGCCTCCGCTGAAGATCACTTTACCGGAGGCATCATAGCCGGGCAGTGCCGCAGCTCTAGTCGCGGTCAAGGTGCCCGAAGAAACTGTGGTGTTACCGGTGTAGGTGTTGGTGCCGGAGAGAACAATCGAGCCCGTGGTGCCACTATTGGCGTTGATTGTCAGGCCCGTTCCCGCCGCGCCAGTGATATTGCCACTGAAAGTGTGTGTGCCGTTGTTTCCAATCGTGAAGGCACGGGTTGCTGCGCCCAAACTGACATTGTTAGCGAAGCTTAGGTTAGCGGAGTCGCTCGCAAGCGACACAATCGATGCTCGCTCACCGAACTGGACGTCTCCGCCGATCACGATACCGCCACCATATTTCGCATTCGTCATTGCCCGGTTAGCATTGGACGCGACCGTTCCTCCGTTGAGGGTCAGCACATTCGTCGCGCTTCCGCCCATGGCGTCAACTCCGCGCATGATGATGGTTCCCTGATTCAGGGTAAATCCACCCGAATAGCCGCCTCCGGAAGTAGCTAAAACTCCCGCGCCACTCTTAATGTAGCCGGTCCCAGCAGCGGTCGAGAGAGCGTTGGTGCCGAAATCAAGGATTGAGCCGCTTCCGATAGTCAGAGTTCTGACAACTCCCCCTGTTCCCATCGAGCCCGATGCTGCAGAAAAGGTTACGTTTGCACCGCTGGATAAGGTAATATTTCCGACATTGAGAGTGCCGGAAGCAATAGCACCAGTAAATGTGTAATTACCTGCTGCGAAGGAGGTTGTGCTGTTTGCAGTGTAGGCGGAAGTGTATGTGCCATTGTCAGTCACGTTGTTGTTCCAGCGGTTCGAAGACCATAAACCAGTAGAACTAGTTCCAGTGAATGACGTCTGTGCGTGAGCTGCGGAGCTGGCGCTGATTGCCAACGCGAGCGTGGCAACGAGACGGGTGGGAATGTGGCGGGCGGTGCGAAGGCTGGGGGCAGTCGAAGAAAGAGGGGGAGTCATAAAGATATTCAGGGGCAATACGTTAGAGTCTGAGGGGTAGCTCAGGGGTGGGTGATATTTATAAAAGCCTTCCAAAATGCCTCCGACGGTCAACGATTTTTCCGGTGAAATCCCATCTCGATTGATAGGTGTCTGATGCTGTGGCGGATGCGCTGACAGTTTTTTGACGCAAAGGCGCAAGGGAATGACAAAAGCCAGTCACCAGTTTTTTAACCGCGGATTGCTCGGATGGTCCCTGCTTCGTCTCCTCCTTCGCCTCCTCCTTCGCCGAGGCTTCGGAGGATGTAAAGGCTTCGGAGGACAAAAAGGCTTCGCAGGGCACGGCACGAATGGGGGAACCGGGCCGGAGCGCGGACACAGAGGGCGCGGAGGAAAGGCGAAAGGGAATCAGTCGGCGTTCCGGTTAACCGCGAAGGGGTGTATCCAATCCCCTGTTACTGAGACCCCGGATAACGGATTTTTTAACCACAAATAGACACGAATCGACACGAATGGGGAACCGCTCGAACACGGATTTTTGCCGCGAGAGAA
>JAIYBI010000303.1 GCA_027488595.1 Opitutaceae bacterium
GGGCGATTGGGTGCAGGCGAAGGGAGAAAAAATGAACGAATACACCCCCCGCGCCTCGGACTTTATCCCGGCGCACTTCCGGAGTTGGGCGCGCTTCACGGGTGACGGCGTGTGGCAGACTGTCGCGGAGCGCTGCGCCGCAGTCATCGGCGATCTTCAGGCAAACTTCAGCCCGCGCACGGGCCTGTTGCCGGATTTTGTCGTGGCTGCGCAGTCCGCTCCGAGACCCGCGCCGCCCAAGTTCCTCGAAGCCGTCACCGATGGCGATTACTACTACAACTCCGGGCGCCTGCCCTGGCGTCTCGGAGCGGATGCCTTGCTCAACGCCGAACCCAGGTCGGTCGCGCAGGTTCGGAAAATCTCCGCGTGGGCCAGGGAAAGCACCGGCGGCGACCCGCAAAAACTCCGCGGCGGCTACCGGCTCGATGGCACGCCGCTGACGGGCAGCGATTACTTCACCACGTTTTTCGCGGCTCCGTTGGGAGTCGCGGCGATGCTGGAGCCGCAGCATCAGGCCTGGCTCAATACGCTCTATGAAAGCGTTCGATCCCGTCACGAGGGCTACTACGAGGACAGCGTCACCCTTCAATGCCTGCTGGTGATGAGCGGCAACTATTGGGACCCGGCGCCGCTGGCGAAAGCACCGGAGCCGCAGGCGCCCGCCGGCTCGGTTCGGTGAGCCCCGTGATCTCGCGCTCCCTCAGACTCAGATGTGCTTGGAGTCGTCGGCGTCTTTCTTCACGTAGCCGGTCTCTTGGCGCTGGTGGTTGACCTGGTTCTTCTTGAGGTAGGCCTGGTAAACATCGTCCGCGCTCATACCAAGGGTCTGCGCGAGCGAGACTAGGAAGTGAAACAGGTCCACGACCTCGACCTTGGCGTTTTGCTCGTCGAATTTTTGGTATTTCGCCCACCATTTCCAAGGCACGCTATCAATCAGCTCGGCCGTTTCCTGCTGCATCGCGCGGGTGTAGTTGAGCACCCACTTGGTTTTCTCCTCCTCGGTCGCGGGCGGGAGATTGACACCGATGCGCTGGTTAAGCGCGTCCTGCATACGGAAGATTTCTTCGAGTTTATCCATAGGTGCGAACGCTGGAAATCCCGCCGCGCCTTGGCAAGCCCCGCCCGCCGCATCCACTCAAAGGATACACCGGCAAACAAAGGGTTGCGTTCGCCGCTGTCCGCCATGATGTTGCAAACGATTGTTGCCGCGTGACTGCGCTCCGGCGCTCCCCCGCAACGGTCAAAACCCGTGCCGCTCCCTCGCTCTTGAGGTGAGCGCACCTCAACCCAAACAGAAAAAAGACATGTCAGATCAAAACCCGTCCGATATCGCGCCCCAGGCCGACGTCGTGACCCCCAGTGTGCCCGCCGCTCCCGTTGCCTTCGATGGCTTCGGCTCGAGCCGCGGCACCGGGCTGGCCCGTGGCAAACGCCCCGCCCGCCCCACCCAGACCGCGACCGGCTCCGAGCCCGTCTCCGGTTACCAACCGACCTCGATCCAGATCGTCGTCGCGCCCACCACATACCAAAACCCGTTCGATGCCGAACTCGCCCCCGCGCCGGAGCCCGCTGCTCCCGCGCCCGTAGTCGAGTCCGTCGTCGCTCCGGCCCCCGTGTCCGCCCCCGTAAACCCTGTCGCCCCGGTTTTTGCGCCGGTTGCCTTCGCCGCTCCGGTCGAGGCTCCCGCCGCAATTGCTCCGGCCCCCGTCCCCGTCGTCGAGCCGGTTCGCGTCGCACCGTTTGTCGCCCCCGCCCCCGAAGCGAAGGCCGAGTTAAACATCCTGCCTCCCGCCGCACCTCGCCCCGCGACCAGTTGGGAAGCCGCCGGCTCCACCAGCGCCGACGCCTCCGCGCCTCGCCGGTCCACCCCCACCGGTGAGGATCGCACGGTTTTCAAAATCGAGCGCAAATCCGTCGCGACCCGCGAAATCACCCCGCTTGACCCATCCTTCAAGCCCGCCGCCCGCAGCGATCAGCCCCGCGGTGATCGCCCCCGTCGCGACGATCGTCGTCGCGATGAGGGTCGTGGTAACGAGCAGCCGGCGAAGCCCCGCGTCTCGGCCTATCCTTACAACGGTGATCGCACCCCGTCCGCCGCGAAACCCGCCGCGAAGCCCACCTCCAAATCCGACGCTCCCGCTTCCGGCGGTTTCGTTGGCTGGCTGAAGGGCATCTTCGGCGGTTCCTCGGCAGATGCTCCCGCCGCCTCCGCCGCCAAGCCCGCGAAACCCTCCGACCGCCCCGAGCGCACCGGCCAGGGCCAGGGTCAAGGCCAGGGCGACCCGCGCCGCCGCCGTCGTGGCGGTCGCGGTCGCAGCGGCGGCCCTGGCGCCGGTCCCGATGCTCGCGGTCCCCGTCCCGAGGGCCAGGGCCAGCCCCAGCAGGGGCAGCGTCGCCGCGAGGGCGGCCCCGGTGGTGATCGCGGTCAAGGCCGTGGTCCGCGTCCCGATGGTCCTGCCGGTGGTGCTCCCCGCCCGCCCGCAGCCGGATAATCCTTGCCAAGGCCTCACCGCCCCCGCGCAGTTTTGAAGCGTCCGCCCTCACCGGCGGGCGCTTCTTTTTTTAACCCGTCCGCTCCTCCCTTCGCCTTCTCCTCTCCATGGCCGATCTCATCGTGCAAGGTGGCAAGCCCCTCTCGGGCACCATCGTTCCTTCGGGCAATAAAAACTCCGTGCTGCCCATTTTCTGCGCCAGCCTGCTCACCGACGAGCCGGTCATCCTGCGCAACGTCCCTGACATCACCGACCTCAACAAGCTGGTCGCCTTCCTCTCGTCGCAGGGCTCGCAAATCGTTTGGGACCGCGCCGCCGGCACGATGCATATCAACCACTCCGGCTTCCGCCCCACGCTCGCCGACGACGAGTTGCCGGCCGACATGCGGTCCACCGTGCTGCTCTTCCCCTCGCTGCTATGCCGCCTGCGCCGCATCACGCTTCTCGCCAACGCCAAGGGCTGCTCGCTCGGTGTGCGCGAGATTGATCCGCATTTGGAAATCCTTGCCGCGCTCGGCGCCACCGTCGCCCACGGCGATCCGCTCGTCATCGCGCTGCCGTCCGGCTTCACCGCCGCACGCCATTGGTGCGATTACATGTCCGTCACCGTCACGGAAAACTTCGCCATGGCCGCCTCGCTGGCCTCCGGCACCTCCACCCTCATCAACGCCGCCAGCGAGCCGCACGTGCAGGATCTTTGCGCCGCCCTCGTCGCCATGGGCGCGCGCATCGAGGGCATCGGCACTTCCATGCTCCGCATCGAGGGCGTCTCCGCGCTCCACGGCGCCGACATCACCATCAACAGCGACTACCACGAGATCGTCACCTTTCTCGCCCTCGGTGCCATCACCGGCGGCGAGGTCCGCGTCACCAAGGCCCTCCCCCACCACTTCGATTTAATCACCCGCGCTTTCGCCAAGCTAGGAGTCGTCATCGAACACGAGGGCGATTCCGTCGTCGTGCGTCGCGGTCAGAAACTCGTTATCGAGGACCCCTACACCTCCAATCTCCTGCAAAAAATCGAAGCCGCGCCGTGGCCCTATTTCTCGGTGGATCTGCTTCCGCTCTTGATCGCGCTCAGCACCCGCTCGACGGGCACCATTCATTTCTGGAACAAGGTTTACGAAAACGGTTTCTCGTGGATCCCCGAGCTCGCCAAGTTTGGTGCGCACGCCGTCGTGAGCGACCCGCACCGCCTGATCGTCTTCGGCGCCCGCCCGCTGCGTCCCGCCGTCGTGGAATCCCCTTACATCATCCGCGCCGCCGTCGCCCTCGCCATGGTCGCCGCCTCCATTCCGGGGAAGTCCACCGTGCGCAACGCCGAGATCATCCGCCGCGCCCACCCTCGCTTCGTCGAAAACCTCCAAAGCCTCGGCGCCGAGATGGAGTGGAAGTAAAGGAAACGGAGTTACACAGAGGGCACGAGAGGAGACACTGAGCCCACGGAGTCCAACCCACCGCCATTTAGTTTACTTCAAGCTCATCCGCCTCCAAGTCCACACCCGCGCCCTGGTCTCCCTCGCCTCTGTGGGCTTGGCTCCGTGCTCTCTGTGTAATTCGCCTTAAATTCCCACCGCCCATGCCCAAGCCGCCCACCGCCTCGCCCCTCGCTACTCCTCCCGCCGATGCCAAGGGGCTCGGCTACCTTGCCAGCGCGCTGGCGACGCCGGTCAACACCGCCGAGGCCGCTCTGCGCCCGCTCTCCTTTTCGGATTTTGCCGGCCAGGCCAAATCCGTCGAGCGCCTTCAAGTTATGGTCGGCGCCGCCCGCCGTCGCGGCGAGGCGCTCAACCACATCCTGCTTTCCGGCCCGCCCGGCCTGGGCAAGACCACCCTCTCCCTCATCCTCGGTGCCGAGATGGGGCGCAACGTCCGCATCACCTCCGGCCCCGTGGTCGAAAAGGCCTCCGACCTCGCCGGCCTGCTCACCAGTCTCGAAGAGGGCGACATCCTCTTCATTGACGAGATCCACCGCATCCCCAAGACGGTCGAGGAATACCTCTACAGCGCGATGGAGGACTTCCGCCTCGACATCATGATTGATCAGGGCCCGAACGCCCGCTCGGTGCGCCTCTCGCTGCCGCGCTTCACCCTCGTCGGCGCGACCACACGGGCCGGCATGTTGACCGCTCCGCTGCGCTCGCGTTTCACGCTCCAGACGCGCCTCGATTACTACGACGCCGACACCCTCACCGGCATCATCAAACGCTCCTGCGGCCTGCTCAAAGTCACCATAGACGAAGCCGGCGCCCGCGAGATCGCCACCCGTGCGCGCGGCACGCCCCGCATTGCCAACAATCTTATCAACTTCTCCCGCGACTACGCCCAGGAACGCGGCGACGGACGCATCACGCAAAAAGCCGCCGCCTCCGCCCTCGAGTTGCTTGAGATAGACGCCCGCGGCCTCGACGAGATGGATAAACGCATGCTCCGCCTCATGGCCGAGCACTACCGCGGCGGCCCGGTCGGCCTAGGAACCGTGGCGATGGCCTGCGGCGAAGACGCCGACACCCTCGAAGAAGTCCACGAGCCTTTCCTCATCCAGGAAGGCTACCTGCAACGCACGCCGCAGGGCCGCATGTTGACCGCCAAAGGCTACCATGCCGTCGGCCTCAAACCCTTGGCCGACTCCACGCAAGGCAGCCTGCTCTGAGCTTGGCAGGCTGTAGCTCGGTGTAGGTATGATCCGAAGATCGAAAATCGCTATCGCCGCTTCAGCAATTGGTGTTTTGAGCGCTTTATTTTTCCATACAACGGCATTGTCTGGCCATGCAATCGGAGGTGAAATGCCCCTCATTTTCTTATTTCCATCCCTCTTTCTGTGTTTCGGCTCAGCAGTTTTACGATGTGTTTTCAATGGAATCGAAGAGAAGAAATCACGAATCGATTTCACCGGTCTGATTCCCCCTTGGTTTCAGTGGCCTTGCGTTGCGCTCATAGCTTACGGATTTCTATACGGATTTAGCAGTGGCAAGATCACGCACGAGTTTTGCGAAGCCATAAGCCCCGAGAAGGCCGCATTGTTTTATAGTTATATGATATCCTTTTTCTCCATGGCCTTATTGATTCACGTTGGATTCTCAGCAATGAACAAAAAGTCGAACCAGAAGCCAAAGCCGACTCACTTCTGAAATCCAGGAAGAAGAAAACATATGCAAATTGTCCCAGTCATGCACCTGGTCGCCGCCATTATCGCAGCCATGCTGGCGATTCCACTGATACAGCGAAAAGTGAAGATGAATCACTGGTATGGTTTCCGCCTGCCGGCAGCATTCGACTCAGAGGCCGCATGGTTTGATATCAATCATTACGGCGGACGTCTGCTTCTCGCATGGGCCGCAATCGTCGCAGTCTCGGCGACAGTCGGTTTAGCTCTCGAAAAGCAGCATTTGCCAGCATATTGCTGGACTTCGGCCGGAGTTATGGCGGGAGGTCTGGCTGTTATGGCATATATGGCATCATTCTATGCAAAGACACGAAAATGAGCGTAACCGGTAGATGGAGGTAATGCGATTGCGTGTCACGGATCCTGCTAACGCAGGCTCGGCGCGGCGCATGGTCGCGGCTCACCTAACGTTGATCCAGGCAAAAACGATCATGAAAAAACCGAAGGCACGACGAGTTATCGCCAAATTGTATTCAGGAAGCTGTCTATGCGGAAGTATTCGTTTCGCGTTCGATGCAGCACCGGATTGGCCACATTACTGCTGCTGTGATGATTGCCAGAAATGGAGCGGAGCGCCTGCGGTCGCATGGGTTGATTTCCCGCAGGCATCATTTCATCTCACGGACGGGAACCAATTTCTGAAAAGGTTCAAGTCCTCACCGATTGCCCATCGGGCATTTTGCTCTAATTGTGGAGCGTCGTTGTTCGCCATTGATGATGACGGAAAAAACATGTCGGTCACTATATCCGCATTAGAACGTCCCAATCTGCATCATCCTGAATCTGTCAGCTACACTTGCTTTGCCCCAAAGTGGTTTCCGCATAAAAATTTGATACAGAAATGAAAAGGACGAACAGTTTCGAATAGAGTTTTGGCCGAATTCGGCCAATCGGCTTATGTCGAGGTAGTGCGGGAAAGCGGGGCCCGCCCTGCCTTTGAGCACTCAGAGCACGAAGCCGGCGGGGGCGATGAGGACTACGAATTCACCTTTCAGGCTGGTCCTGGCGAGGCGGGTCTCAACCTCGGCGGCGGTGCCGACCAACCAGGTCTCGTGCAGCTTGGTCACTTCCTTCGCGATGCAGACCACGCGGTCGGGGCCGAGGGTGGCGGTGATCTCGGCGGCAAATTTGTCTATGCGGTGGCAGCTCTCGTAAAGGGCGAGGGTGTAGTCGAAATCCCGATACTTGATGAGAAACGCGGTGCGGGCGCTGGTCTTGGGCGGGAGGAAGCCGGCGAAGAGAAAGCCGTCGCTGGGCAGGCCGCTGGCGCTGAGAACGGCGGCGAGGGCGCAGGCGCCGGGGATCGGGATTACGGGGAGGCCGGCGCGGCGGCAGGCGCGGACGACACGGAAGCCGGGGTCGCTGATCGCGGGGGTGCCGGCATCGCTGACGACGGCGATGGACTTGCCCTCGCGCAGTCGGGTGACGAGCTGGTCGGCGACGGCGGCTTCGTTGTGGTCGTGGTAGGGCAGGAGTGGGCGGTGCAGGCCGAGACGGGTGAGCAGCGCGCCGGTGGTGCGGGTGTCTTCGCAGGCCACCAGATCAACCGTGGCGAGAATGAGGCGGGCGCGGTCGGTGAGGTCGGCCAGGTTGCCGATAGGGGTGGCGACGACGTAGAGGTGACCGGGGCGCGCGGCGAGGCGGGCGGTAAGGTCGTCCGGGGCGGCGGGCGGGGTGGATGTGGGTTCGGACATTCGGGGGAGGGGCATAAAAAACCCGGCGGGTTGGTAAACCGTGCCGGGTCGTTTTGTAGGCCTTAAGTGCCGTGGGCCTTAGCGGGCGCCGCTGCCGCCGCCGCCTTGGCCGCCGAAGCCGCCCATGCCGGGAATGCCGCCTTCCCAGCTGGCGGGGCGGCTCCAAGGGATGGTGGAGTCCTCCGCCTGCTTGGTGGCGCAGCCACTCGCGAGTGCGGCGAAGAGAAAGCCGAGGGCGATGAGCAGGAGGCGACGGAGGGAGGGCATGGCGGCGGTGAAACGGAGCCGGAGATTACTTCTGAATGGAGGCGACGTCGCCGGCGGCGAGAGCGCCCTTGGTGGTGGTGGGATTCACCTGAGCAATGGCGTAGGTGTCTTTGACCTCGCTGACGGTGGCATCGGCGAGGATCTGGCCATCACGGGCGATGAGGAACTTCTGGCCGACGCTCACGCCATCGGCGGTGCCGAGCTCGAGGACGACGAAGGCGCTCTTGGGGCCGACGGCGGCGACGCGCGCGGAGGAAGTGCGGGAGCTGAGCGCGGTGCCGGCGGGAGCGCCACCGACAGAGGTGCCGGCGGGGGCGGTGCCGCCGTGAACACTGGCGAGCTGGGCTTCGAGAGTGGCGACTGCCTGCTTGTATTTCTCGAGCTCGGCGGGGTTCGCGACCTCGGCGTCGAGACGGGCCTGGACGAGTTCGCGGCGGAGGGATGCGAGGTCGGCGTTGAGCTTTTGGGTGTCGACCTCGGCTTTGGCGACGATGGCCTTGAGCTGGGTGGACTCGCGGGCGGCTTGAACGGCGCGAGCCTCGGAGGCGGTGAGTTTTGATTTGGTGTCGCCGAGCTCGCCATCGGTGGCGGTGAGGCGAGTCTGGAGGCCGTCGCGCTCCTCGCTGGTTTTGTCCAGATTGGACTTGAGGCCGGCAGCTCTGGTCTGCTCGGCGGAGAGCTGGTTTTGCAGCGCGACCTTGGTGTTGCCGATCTGGAAATAGAAAAATCCGGAGGCGGCGGAGCCAAGGAGGGCTAGGATTGCGAGGGTAAGAGTGATGGCTTTCATGCGGGGAGTGAGGTGTTAACGTTGGCCGAGGAGGCGGGATTGGAAAGGAGAAAGTAGGGGCTGGGCGGTAGTGCGATTACACTGCGATCATTGGCTGAAGGTTGACTCGAACCACGGTTGGACGGTGGTTTTGCGAAGTGTTCCGTTGGCGGCGAGGTGATCGAGGATTTTGAAGGAGAGTTCGGGGCTGCCGTCGACCCGGGCCGCGAGGGCCTCGGCGGTGAAGGACTGGCCGGGAGCGGCGGCGAGCGCGGCGACGAGTTTATGCTGGAGGGCGATTACGCCGGTGGCGGCTTTTTTGCCGGCCTCGACCCCGGGCTGGTGGTAGGCGTTGATGCCGACGAGGGTGGCGTAGAAGCCGACGGCGCGTTCGTAGAGGGCGATCATGAGGCCGAGGGTGCGGGGGCTCAGCTCGTCTATGGTGACGGTGAGAGAGTGCCGGTCTTTCTCGCTGAGGGCGTCGCGCGTCCCGAGATAAAATCCGAGCAGGTAGTCGCCGGCGGTGATTCCGGGCTCGACCTGAAGCGACGGACCGGAGCGATCTTTGAGGACCTCGATGAAAGTGACGAAGAAGTTGTTCACACCCTCGCGGAGCTGTTGCACGTAGGCGTGCTGGTCGGTGGAGCCCTTGTTGCCGTAAACGGCGATGCCCTGATTCACAACCCGGCCGGAGAGATCGAACTCTTTGCCGAGCGACTCCATGACGAGTTGTTGAAGATAGCGGGAGAAAAGCAGGAGCCGGTCCTTGTAGGGCAGGATGACCATGTCCTTCGCGCCGATGCCCTCGGTGGCGAAGTGCCACATTAGGGCGAGCAAGGCAGCGGGATTTTCGCGGGTGGCGGTGGAGCGGGTAACGACGTCCATGGCGGCGGCGCCGGCGAGGAGTGCGTCGGTATCTATGCCTTGGAGCGCGGCGGGAAGGAGGCCCACGGTGCAAAGCTCGGAGGTGCGGCCGCCGACCCAGTCCCACATGGGGAAGCGGGCGAGCCAGCCCTCTTTGGTCGCGGTGTGGTCGAGTTTGGAGCCATCGCCGGTGACGGCGACAAAATGTTTGGCGTAGACGAGGCCGGCGGCCTGGAAGGCGGCGGCGGCTTCGAGCATACCGTTTCGGGTCTCGGCGGTGCCGCCGGACTTGGAGATGATGAGGACAAGAGTCTCGGGCAGGTGGCCGGCGAGCTGGGCGAGCACGTAGTCAATGCCGTCGGGGTCTGTGTTGTCGAAGAAGGAGACGGCCATCTTGTCCACGCCGGGGCGGCCGAGGGCGTGGTTGACGAGCTGCGGGCCGAGGGCGGAGCCCCCGATGCCGACGACGAGCAGGCGGGTGAATTTTTTTCCGGTTGAGCCGAGGAGACTGCCGGAGTGGACCGCCGCAGTGAAGGTGCGGATCTGCGCGAGCGAGTCCTCGATGGCTTTGGTCAGCTCGGCGTTGGGGGCGAGTTTGGGTGCGCGCAGCCAGTAGTGGCCGACCATTCGGTTCTCGTCGGGATTCGCGATCGCGCCGGCTTCGAGCGAGTGCATGGCGGCGTAGGCGCGCTGCATCGCGGGCTCGCGGGCGGCGAGAAACGTATTCGGGAACGGGATACGGCTGTAATCCAGCGAAAACCCCAGGGAGGCGTTGTGGTAGGTGTTATGGGTGAAGCGTGACCAGGTTGACATCGTGGTGGGCGTTTGAGGGTTTTCGGGAGAAGGCCCGCGCGGCGGGATTTTGCGTAGCGGCGGGGGTTGTTAGTAGGACTCCTTTGGCGGCACAGGTTCCGCCGGCATGGAATCCGGCCTGGTCTGGCCGCTGCGTTCAAAAAAGTCTTTTTCGAGGCCGATCAGAATGTGTTCGCGCTGTTCGAGCAAGGCCTCGCGGACGGCGAGACTCTGGCCGACATCGGCGATGCGGTGTTCGCATTCGGCGAGGTAGTGTTCGCGGGATTTGAAGCTGGCCTCAAGACGCACCAACTCCTGCTCGTGCTCGAAAGCGGGATCGGGCGGGGTGCCGCCCTTCGGCGCCCTCAGAGCGCACAAGGGGCGCAGGCCGTCTACTTCCTGGCCGGCGACATCCGCGAGCTTGGTGTGGCGGTGTCCGGTGCCGACGGGAAGGAGGGCGAGTTTGCTGCCTTGCAAATCGGAGAACAGAACCAGCTCGGCAAAGCTGCGGCTGGCGATCAGGCGCTCGAGTTCCTCGGAAAGTGCCTCCCCGGCGAGGCTGGCAAAAGCGTAGTAGGGAACGATGGGAATACTCATGAAAGTCGGAGCGCGCTCCAGCAAAGGAATGCAAGAGGGCCATGTCGAGGCCGGGCGCAGAGGAATTTTGCAGTCAAGAAAACGCCAATTTTTAACATGTAAATGTTTTTACCCATCTGGACAATGCGCAGATTTGTAGGCACATAGCCAACATGGCCCGTCGTATTGCATTCTTAAACTACAAAGGAGGGGTAGGAAAAACTTCCCTGATTGTGAACCTTGCCGCCTGCCTGGCACAGCAAGGAGCGAAGGTTCTTTTGTGTGATTTGGATACCCAGTCCAACGCCTCGATCTGGCTGCTCCGTTTGGAGCGCTGGAACAAGATCGTCTCGGCCACGGGGGGGACGGTGTTCAGCTTGTTTCAGGAGAATCCCCCGCAGCTTTCGGATCTGATCATCCGCGATGTGGTGCTGGATCGCGAGGGGCAGAAAATCCTCCCCGGGCTCGATTTGCTGCCGACCAGTTTTAATCTCGTGGAGTTGGAGGGCGACTACACCGGCCAGCCCGGCCGGCCGGCTTATCTGATGTTCCGCGAGGAGCTGGCGAAGGTGGAAGCGAACTACGATTTTATCCTCTTTGATTGTCCGCCCAATGTGTTGCGCGCCTCGCAATGCGGGGTGTTTTCCGCGACCGAGATTTACGTGCCCTCCAACCCCGACGCGCTTTCGCTGATCGGCTTTACGCTGCTGGTCGAGAAGCTCGCGACTTTTCACGACGCCGCCGCCGGATTCCGCCGCAACTCCCTCGGGCCGGCCGCGCAGGTGCAGGGCATCATTTTTAACGCGGTGAAAACCAACACCGACGTCGAGGTGCCGAAGATGCGCATGCAGCTTCGACTGAATCAATTCAAGTCCGCCAAGCGCGTGGCGCGCAACGCCAAGATCTTCGTCGCTCAGGTGCGCGATGCCACCATCGTGCGTCGCGCGGTAACCCTGGGCTTGCCCGTCTCGCTGGTTTCTTCCGAGACTGCCGCCGATGCGCAGGGCATCATCGGCGACTACCGCGCCGTCACCAACGAAATGTTTCGCCACGTCATATATTAACCGTGAATCCCGCCGCCAATTCCTCCGCCGCACCCGACATCTCGAAGGTCCGCGTCACGCCGGACGAGTGGAACGAACTTCGCGTCAACTTCAACCGCTCGCTGCTGGTGGACACTTCGCTGGCCAGCCTGGCGGAGAATATTGATGGCTGCGTATGGCCGTTCAGCGGCCCCGGCGAAACGGCGTCGGCCTACATTGATTTCACCTTCCCCGAAGTGATCGCGCAACTCGCGGCGCGTGGCGAGCCGGCGACCCGGCTCGATAATCTGGTGGAAATCCTGCGCGGCACGATGGCCTTCGACGAATCCTTCGGCGATATGGCAGGCATCGCCAGCAAGGCGGAAGCGGAGACGGATCCGGTGAAGCGTAACCTCGAGCGCCTCGATATTGACCCGGACTTCCCGGTGAAGCTCTGTAACTTTACTCCGGGGATGCATGATTTCTGCGCGCGTGAAGGCATGCAGAAACTCACGGATTTTCTCGGCTTCACCCGCAGTGCATCGAGGCAGGTTTTTATCAGCGGCGAGTTCCAGGAGTTGCTCAACTCGGTCTCGCATATTGATGAGGCGGTGATCGCGCGGTATCTGCCCTTCCGCATCCATTCGACCGGTCTTCACCTCGTGGAAGCGCTGGCCTTTTTGCTCCGCCCCCTGACCCCGGCGGAGCGCGCGCAGGTCGCCAAGAAAGGCGAGAATCTGCCCGCCGCCGCGCTGGAACGCGCCCGCGCCTATGCGGTTTATTTCAAGGAAGAGCTGAGCCTGATGCGGACGGCGAGTGCCGCCGGCACGCTGGCAACGCGCCTCGCGGCTCCGTTGGATGATCTCGAACTGGAGCCGGCGACGGCCGGCGTGCTCACGCTTCTGATCCGTGAATCGGTGCATGCCGCCGAGGCCGAGGAAGCGGCGGCGAAGGCCAAGATTAAAGCCGCCGCCGAGGCGGCTGCCGCGGCGAAACTCAGGGCCGAGGCCGAGGCGGTGGCGGCCAAGGCGAAGGCCAAGGCCGATGCGGAAGCGGCTGCGAAGGCCAAGGCTAAGGCCGAGGCGGATGCCGCCGCGGCGGAAAAAGCCAAGGCCAAGGCGGCGGCCGAGCGGGAGGCGATGAGCGCCAAGGCCAAGGCGGAGGCCACCGCGGCCTCGATCAAAGCCAAGGCGCAGGAGGATGCCGCGACCGTCAAGGAATGGGAGGCCCACGCGGCGGCCAAAGCGAAAGCGCAGACGCCCTCTCCGGCCGCTGCGACGGGCTCCGCGCCCAAGCCTGGCTCCGCGACGCCTGCACCCTCCGGTGCTCCTGCGGGCGCGAGTGCGAAGAAGCCCGCGCCGGCGGGGTTGATGGCGAGGCTGAAACGGTTTTTCAATCTGCCGTAGCGGCGGTCCGGCCTCTTGTTTTTGGGACGGTCCGGTGGCGTTTGCCGGAGAGTTTACCGTGTATCCAAAATTTGGATAACCAGGTTAGGCGGCGGCGAAATCCACCGGCCCGGAAACCGTGGACGGACCGGCTCTTCGCGCAAGACCTGACGGCCACCGAAGCGGGCGCCATCCGGCTCATCCTGTTGCGTGATTCTCGGCCGCCCGCTGGCCGTTTCCAGACTCAGTAGCGCAGCTTGGCCTGGGCCTTGGTGGCATCCTCGAAAACAAGATTGCGGGTCTCAATATCCAGGCCCACCAGGCGGACGCCCAGTTTTTCGTTAACCACGTCGCCCTCCTCGACGCGCCGTCCGTTGATGATTGCCCGCAAGGGAGTGCCTTGCATCACGCCGGAGACCTTGAAGGTGATCAAAAGCGCGGTGAACGCCGCCGAAGGCGCGGGGCGTTCGATCGGCGGCGGCGGCGGCGGCGGACTGGGCGCAGCGGGCGCCGGCGCAGTGGCCGGCGGGGTGGTGGTGGCCGCGCTTGCCGGTGAATGGGGTGTGCCGGTAACAGGCGGAGCCGCGGGGCCGGGTGCCGGAGACGACGGATTCACTGCGGGTTGAGGCGTCGGAACGGACGGAGTGCCTTCAGGAGGAACGGGGATCGCAGGAGGGGCGGCAACCGGCTCCGGTGTCGCGGGCGGCTCGGGCGACGCCGGGGCGGGGGCGAGGGCGTCCTGCCGGCGCTGGCTGGACTTGTAAACGGAGTGGCCGACAAACCCGAGGATTGCGAGGAGCACGACCGCCCCCACGACCCGCCAGACGCCGCCTGAGGACGAAGCGGTGACCGATTTTTCGGCAACGGCCGGTGCGGCGGTGCGGGCGGTGCTTTTGCCAGTGGCGGGCGTGCGGGCGGTGGCGGTGCGCGGAGTGGTGATGGGGGCAGCGGCCTGCTTGCGCATCATCATCGGCGGCGTGGTCAACGAGGATAAGGGGGCAAGCGCCGGACCGGCGCCGGGCGGAGCGGGTGGGTTGGCATTGAAAGCGGGTATGGACGGAAAGACCGGCGGGAGCGGCGAGACCGGCGGGAGGGGTGAAATGGGCGCGAGCGGAGATATCGGCGCGAGTGGTAAAATCGGCGCGAGCGATGGGATGGGCGCGAGCGGAGAGATGGGCGTTATCGGCTTGACGGTGACGTCTGGCGCGAGGGGAGGTGGCGGGTTCGAAGGTGTCGGGCTGCGACGGCTCGCGTTTGCGCGCGAGAGCCCGCGAATGGGCATGAGCGGGGCCTCGGTGGGCATTGCAGGCTCGGGCGGAATCAGGGTGGTCGGGTTGGATGAAAGGGCGGGCTCCGGGGCAGGCGGCGGCGGGGTCTCCTGCGGACGGGCGGCGACGCGGAGCTTCATCGGCGGGCGGGTGGCATTTGGCGGCGGAGTGAAAGGCGCGGTCGTGGCCACATTCAGGCGAGTGCCGGTGCGTTTCGCGATCGGTGCCGGGGCGGGATTTGCGGGCGCTGGAGGGATGGGCTCGACAGCGGTGACGGGGGCCGTGATGGCGGGAGGTTTCACCGCCGGCGCGGGGGCTGGCGCGGGCGCGGGGGCCGGAGCGGCAGTTTCCTTGGGTGGGTTCAGTTTGGTCGCCGGAGCGGCCGGCACCTCGACGGAAAGGGATGTCGCGTTGCCGGCTGCGCGCAGTGCGGGGGCTTTTACTGGCAACGGGGGTGATACCGACGCGACGGCGGGAGCCGGAGTGGGAACGGGTGGATTGGGTGCTGCCACTGGCGCGGACGCGGGCGCGGCGGGGACAGCCTCGGCAGGGACCTCGATCACCGCGAGGGATTGCACGAGGGCTTCGCGGGCGTTGGACCAGCGCGGCTTGGGCAAGGTGACAAAGGCGGCAAATCCGGCCGGATGAACCGGGGGCGGCGTGCTCCCGCCTTCGAAGCGGCGATCAAACCCTGCGGACGTGCCATTGGCCGCCTGGATAAGGCCGGTTTCCGGGGCTTGGGGCCGAGGATTGGCAAGCGGTTGGTTCATCTAGTTATCTATAAGTTAGCACACTGGCGGGTAAAATGGACCCTTTTTCTTTGGGCAATGAATTCGTAGTTATACGGCCAGCACGTTTTAGACCATCGGCGATGAGCCCATGGTCTTGAGGGCGCGGGAGTTGGCTTGCAGGTTTTCGCGGTCAATCACCTCGAGGACGAGGCGGCCCATGGCGGTGCAGACAAGGTTGCCCCTGTAGGGGCCGCTCCATGACGTGGCGGAGTCGTGCGGGGGTGGCGACGGAGATGAAGTTTGTGCAGAGCCGGCGCGGGATCGGTCACAACAGAATAGAGGACACGCGGGAAGAGGATCTGGCGCGGGCGGTGGTGGCGTTTGACCGGCTGGCGGGCGCCAGATCGTCAAACGAGGCGCAGGTCCACGGCGGGGATTTTCACCAGCACGCCTTGTTGAAGGGCGTCCATCATGATGATCACGCCGCCGGGACGGTCGGGATCGTCCACCACACCTTGCATCCCGCGGAGAGGGCCGCTGACGACCTGGACCATGCGGCCTTTGGCAAAGAGCGGGCGCACGAAGGTTTCGAGCCCCGAGGCGAGCACGCGACGGACCTCTTCCAACTGGGTTAAAAACTTGGTTTCGTCGGGGACCTCAATGAGGCGGACGATCAGGTTTTGCTGGTAGCAACGGGAGCGCTGCGCCGCGGGGAGGCGGGTGAAAACGTAGCCTGGAAAAAGGGGTTTGGCGTGCACGCGGATGCGAACGCCATAGCGGCGTTGCACGCGGCTGAGCGGCAGTTCGTGGGTGAATCCCTCGGCCGTCAGCAGGGCGGCAAACTTTTTTTCGCAACGGGGTTTGGTGTGGGCCACGTGCCAGCGCTCGTCGGGGTTTTCGGCGTCTTGCGGGGTGGGGGTGACGGGAGGCATGGCGTGGGTGCGGGCGAAAAAGCGACAAGGCTTAAGCTTGCGGACGGCGGGGCGTCAATCGGTGTTCGCCGCGTGCGAGTTGCGGACTGCAAACCGTGGTTCCTCGAAAAACACCGCCAAGCAGCCCCGCCGCCCGTGGACTAAGCGCGGGGCGCCGCAAAACTCGGACCGGGAAAAGCGAGTTCGAAGCGGGTGCCGGTCGAGGGAGTCGAGTGCACCGTGACATGGCCGCCTAGGTAGCGCTCGGTCAGCAGCTTTATGCTAAAAGTGCCAAGTCCGCGCCCCGGGCCCTTGGTGGAAAAGCTGCGCAGGAACAGTTTCTTTTGCTGGGCGCGGGAAATCGGTCGCGGGCTATGGCACCAAAACAGGTGGAGCCCGGGCTCGCTGGTCGCCCCGAGTTCGATGTGTTCGCCCGGCTCGCTGGCCTCGAGGCCGTTTTTAACCAGATTACCGAGGATGCGGTGCATCAAGGTGAGGTCGGTTTCGATGGTGAAATCCACGGTTTGCGGGGCGATCTCGATGTGGCGTTCCAGGCCGAGCGGGTGGTGCTTGTAGGTGTGCACGATGTCGCTGAGCAGCGTCTGGGTGGAGACGGGTTGGAGGATCACGTCGAGTTCCTCGGCGTCGGCGGCGATCAGGAGGCGTTGATGGCGCAACTGGCTTACGAGCGCCTCGGTCGTGGACAGGAGATCGTGATTGAATTCAACGGCGGAGGCGGGGTCGGCGGCGATGAGTTGCGCCATGCCGTGAAGGCCGCCGGCGGTGTTGAGCAGATCGTGAAAGAACAGGCCTTCGAGCAGCCGGTGGCGGGAGGCTTTGGTGAGGTCTTCAACGCAGACGAGCACGTATTCGCCCGAGGGCATCAGGGGGATGGATGAGGCGTGGAGACGTAGTTCCAAGGTGTCGTGCCGCGCGGTGAAAAAGCGGGCGTCTATCGCTTCGTTTTGGCCGCTCAGGGTTGCGTCGGCGGCTTTGGCGAAAGCGTGGTAGGGGCAGGCAGGGTCAAGGACGCACGGGATGCACGGCCTTTGGTTATGCGGGCAACTCAGGCCGTGCGTGACGTGTTCCAGTTCGGCAAAAGGGAATTCATTTTGGCCGGCGAACGAGGCAAGGGCCCGGTTGCGAAAGACGACCCGGCGCTCCGCATTCAGGAGCATGATCATCATGGGCAGGCTATCGAGAAAGGCGGTGAAGCCAGCAGGTCCGTGGGCAACCGCTTTCGGCGAGGCCGCGGTGGGCGTGGTGCCGGGATCGGTGTAGTTGGGCTGCTGCATACGAAGTTCCTAGCTGGGAAATGCGCCGCAGAACGTCAGAGCCAGCCGGGGCCGGCTTGGGCGTTGGGGGTGGAAAACCTGAGTCCCGTGAAAATGTTGTGAAATCCCTGCGGATGCAATCGCCAATCACTCCGCGTCCGACGGCGGTGCAGGGCGGAGAGCGACTGAGCCGGATCGGGCGCGTGAAGTTGAATCCGAAGCCGAATCGCGCGCGGAAGAACTCCCCGGCGCGGATGCATCCCCGCGATGCCGCCCCGCTTTCTCCCGCAGTCGCACTTCGCCGAACTGCCCGTGAGGGCCAAGGCTGGAATCAGTGCAGGCCGTTCGTTTTTTGAACGTCGTCGTTGGCCGCCGTCGAGGAGGGTGACGGCGTTTGGGCCTCGTAGCCCGGTTTGGCAGCGGAGTAAGCCGTGCCGTTGCGGCGGGCGGCGCGCCAACCGTCCCGATGTTTTCGGATCCAGTCGAGCAGGGCTTTCTCGAATCCGATGTCCAAGCCGAGGCGCTCGGACTCTATCCATTTATGGCGAAGGATCTCCTCACGTTCCGCCAGGAATTCCTGATAGAGGCTCGATTGCTTCACGAATTCTCGTGAGCTTGAGGGATCGAGCGGGGGACGTGATGATGACATGACAGGTGGCAGGGTCAGCGTGGTCAAAGGTCGGAGCGGGGTATCCGTTGGTTCAGGGGTTTGACCGGTAGGCGCGATGAGCGCGGAGTGGAAAATTTCTGCGCGTCTTCGCCAGAGTGGACGGCGCGTTTGGCTTCGTTGGACGATCCCATGATGGTTTTGCAGAAAGGTAGTTCGGCTCCCCGCACTGTCAATGCCCCGAAAACTGTTCGACGGAAACTGTTCATCAGTGACGAAAAACGGATTGCGGGCGGGTTCGGGGCGACTACATTTCATCCCTTGCCTCGTCATTTTTGAAGTAGCACAAACCGTCAACGTTCCCACCCAACCCATCCCCACCATGGCACTCGCTATCGGCTCCAAAGCCCCTGACTTCACCCTTAAATCGAAAAACGCCACCGGCCTGAGCGATGTGACGCTCTCGGCCAACTTTGGCCAGAAGCAGACCGTCCTGCTGTTTTTCCCGCTCGCCTTCACCGGCGTCTGCACCAGCGAGATGTGTGACGTCACCGCCGGCCTGTCGGCTTACAGCGCACTCGGTGCGGATGTGATCGCCATCAGTGTGGACAGCCCCTTCGCCCAAGAGGCCTGGGCCAAGCAGGAAAAAATCGGGATCACGCTCGTCTCTGATTTGAACAAGGTCGTGACGAAGGCCTACGATGTGGTGTTCCCAGGACTCGCAGGCATCGGCGACACTTCGGCCCGAGCCGCTTTCGTGATCGGCAAGGACGGCGTGCTCAAATACGCCGAATGCACCCCGACTCCGAAAGATCTGCCGAACTTCGAGGCCGTCAAAGCCGCCCTCGGCAAGTAATCTGCTCACCGCTTCCAGCCCTTGAGCCGCCCGACCTGACCAGTCGGGCTTTTTAGCGTCCCACCCTACAATCCGTCTTCGCCCGCTTACTTTCCGCCCGAATCGCCGATCCAAGCAACTTATTCGATGAGCCAGCCCAATCCCTTCAACACGTTCCAAACGTTCACCGCCAACGGCAAACAGCACGCCTTCTACTCGCTGCCCGCCCTCGAAAAAGCCGGCTTTGCCGTCAGCAAGCTGCCCGTCTCGATCCGCCTTGTATTGGAATCCCTCCTGCGCAACTGCGATGGCAAACGTGTCTCCGAGCCCGCCATCCGCGATCTCGCCACTTGGCAACCCAAGGCCCCTCGCTCCGAGGAAATCCCCTTCGTCGTCGCCCGCATCGTGTTGCAGGACTTCACCGGCGTGCCGCTCCTCGTTGACCTCGCCGCCATGCGCAGCGCCGTCACCAAGCTCGGCAAAAACCCCAAGATCATCGAGCCGCTCGTGCCGGTTGACCTTGTCGTTGACCACTCCGTGCAGGTGGACTTCGCGGGCTCCGCCGACTCTCTCGCCAAGAACCTCGACCTCGAGTTCTCCCGCAATCGCGAGCGTTACCAGTTTCTCAAGTGGGGCATGCAGGCCTTCGATACCTTCAAGGTCGTGCCGCCCGGCATCGGCATCGTCCACCAGGTCAACCTCGAGTATCTCGCCAAGGGCGTGCTCAAGGACGCCCAGGGCGTTTACTACCCCGACACCCTCGTCGGCACCGATTCGCACACCACGATGATCAACGGCATCGGCATCGTCGGCTGGGGCGTTGGCGGCATCGAGGCAGAGGCCGGAATGCTGGGCCAGCCCGTCTATTTCCTCACCCCCGATGTCGTCGGCGTGCATCTCACCGGCGCGCTGCGTGAGGGCGTCACTGCGACCGACCTCGCGCTCACCCTCACCCAGCTTCTCCGCAAGGCGAAGGTTGTCGGCAAATTCGTCGAGTTCTACGGACCCGGCGCCGCGGCGCTGCCCGTGGTGGACCGCGCTACCATCGCCAACATGGCCCCCGAATACGGCGCCACCATGGGTTTCTTCCCCATCGACGCCGAGTCCACTTCCTACCTGCGTGCCACCGGTCGCCAAGACGCCGACATCGCCGTCTATGAGGCCTACTACAAGGCGCAGAATCTCTGGGGCATCCCGCAGAAGGGCGACATCAACTACTCCACCGATCTCGACTTCGATCTCTCCACCGTCGTTCCCTCCGTCGCCGGCCCGAAGCGTCCCCAAGACCGCATCGAGCTCGACGCCCTTAAGAAGGAGTTCACTTCCGCGTTCTCAAAGCCGGTCAACGAAAACGGTTTTTGCAAAAAGGCCGAGGAGTTCGCCACCGTCACCGCCGAAGTCCACGGCCACAAACTCGGCCAC